>DASZUP010000653.1:0-3216 GCA_035547635.1 Pirellulales bacterium | reverse complement strand
AGCGAGGCCGATTGGCAGCAGGATGGGTTTGCGTTCGGTCTGCGGCCGGTGCGAGTCGGCGAGTTTCAATTGAGCGCCGATTGCAACCGGCCAATTGTCCGCATCTACGATCGCGCCGCCGCCTTCAGTCAGGATCTGGCTCTGGCGCCGCAGCCCGCTCCCGGCACGCAAGGCGAAGCCGGCCGGCTCAACTGGCTGCAATCCGGCCGCACATTGCGCAGCCCCAGTTTCCGTCTGACCAGCGGAAAATTGTGGTATCTCGTCCGCGGCTCGGGCAATGTTTATGCGGCGGTCGATTCGCATCGCATGAACAACGGGCCATTGCATGGCGCCTTCATCCGCAAATGGAAAGGCAACGATCAATATCAATGGGTCGAACACAACCTGTCAGCCTACGCCGGGCGTCGTTTGCAGCTTGAGTTCACGCCAGCGGGCGCCGGCGATGTTGCTGCCGGCGAAGAGCCGCTGCTGTCGGTAGCCATGATCGTCGAGGCGGACCGCAAGCCGGATTCGCTTGAGCGGTCCGACGCCGGCTTGTTGCGCTCGCTGCCGGCAGGCGAATCGTTGGCGGCCGAGGCCGTGGCACAAAGCTATCAACTGGCGCTGCTCCGCGCCGCCGAGCGCTTCGGCGCCCAGACGTACGACGCGAGCGACGAGGCGCAAGACGACGCTCGGCTGGCCGACTGGATGTTCAGTCGACCACAGCTCTGGTCGGCGCCGCAAAGCGCCACGGAGCAAGCGACCGCCGAAGCAGCGAAAGCAGTTATCAATTCACTGGCTGAGTTGGCCGCCCGGGCCCCGAAGGAATCGGCGCTGGCGCAGACCATGTTCGACGGCTCTTCGGTCGATGAGTTCGTCTTATTGCGCGGCAACTCCAAGACGCCCGGCGAGGTCGTGCCGCGCCGCTTTTTGGAAGCGATCGCCGGCGCCGAACAGCCGCCCATTACCTCTGGTAGCGGACGCTTAGAACTGGCCGGCCGCATGACCGACCCCAGTCACCCGCTGCTGGCCCGCGTGATCGTCAATCGCGTGTGGCAGCATCTGTTCGGCCGCGGCATCGTCGCCTCGGTCGACAACTTCGGCGTGCTGGGCGAAGCGCCGACCCATCCGGAATTGCTCGATTATCTGGCCGACGATTTCGTTCGCCACGGCTGGTCGATCAAGCGGCTGATTCGCTCGCTGGTCATGACGCGGACCTATCAGATGTCGAGTCGTCCGTCGCAGGCCTCGCTCGAACGCGATCCGCGGAACTTGCTCTGGCAACACATGCCGCTCAAGCGTCTGGAGGCCGAGGCGATTCGCGATGCGATTCTGGCCGTCTCCGGGCGGCTCGACTTGCAGTTGTACGGGCCGAGCGTGCCGGTCCATCTCACGCCCTTCATGGAGGGGCGCGGCAAGCCCGCCAGCGGACCGCTCGACGGCAATGGTCGGCGCAGCTTGTATCTGTCCGTACGTCGCAACTTCATGAACCCCATGTTCCTGTCGTTTGACTATCCCACCCCCTTCACCTCGGCCGGCCGGCGCAGCGTGTCGAACGTACCGGCGCAGGCGTTGACGATGATGAACAGCCCGTTCGTCGTGGCCGAGGCCCGGCGTTGGGCCGACCGCGCGCTAGCTGAAGAAGCGGCCGATACCGCCGAGCGGATCGACCGGCTTTACCTGACGGCCTTTGCTCGGCTGCCGAAAGCCAGCGAACGCGAGGGCGCTCTCCATTTTCTTGCCGAACAGGCCAGGCTTTATGGCGCCCAGGAGAGCGACCCGCGCGCCTGGGCCGATTTGTGCCATGTGCTGCTGAATGTGAAGGAATTCATGTTCGTGCGCTGACTCATCCGCCCGGGTAAAACGGCTGCGGCGTGAAGCCGACGATGACAAACAGCAGCGTCAGCCAGCCGAGGATGATTCTCCCGGCGCCCAACGGCACGCTATCGTCGGCGGTGGGCGGGTGTTTGGGTCCGATCAATAACAGCAGCAACAGCATCAGCGACCAACCCCAGTAGCCGAAGATCGCCACCGCGGCCACGGCGGCAACCAGCAGCAAGGTCGCGATGCGATGCGCCCGCTTCAGTAGCAGCGCATAAAGCACGTGTCCGCCGTCGAGTTGCCCGATGGGGATCAAGTTCAGCGCGGTGATAAAGATGCCGACCCAGCCGGCATAAGCCAGCGGGTGCAACACGATATCGTGCCCCTCGTCGAGCGGGCCGAACGTCAGGTAGGCAAGCAGCTTGAACAGCAAGGGCTCTCCCAATGTCCAGAGATCCTGCCGTTCAGCAACGGCGACGACTTGCGAATGCTGCAAACCGATGACCGTGCAGGCGAGCGCCGGCACGAGTCCAGCCAGTGGTCCGGAGATGCCGATATCGTACAGCGCCTTGCGGTCGCCCACGTGCGCCTGCATGCCGATTACCGCCCCCATTGTACCGATCGGGCTGATCGGCATCGGAATGAAATACGGCAGGCTGGCCGGCACGCGGTATCGCAACGTCTGGAAGAAGTGCCCCAGTTCGTGCGTCGTCAGGATCAACATCAGCGACACGGCGAACGCCAGCCCGCCGGTCAGATACGTGCTTATGCAGGTGGCAAGAAACAACACGACCGGCAAAAGTATTCGCCGCTTCGCAGGAGCTTGCCGTGCCGTGGATTGCGGGGCGGTAAACTCGTCGGGCCCAGCCCAAGCTGGCAGAGACTTAGTTTCACCGTGCAGTAAGCGGTGATCGCCGATGAGATCGTCTTCGCGCAAATTCACGTTCTTTCTCAATGCACGCGTGCCGAACGGAGTTTTCTCAGTTCGGATCTATTGCATGCATTAAGCGTGCCGAAAAACGTGAATGCGCACGCAGCCGCACCCGTCCGCCAGGGAATGAGCCATATCGCCCGAAAGCGTGCGGAAGAGGCGCTATTTCTGGATGGCGTAGCACCAGAGCGAGCCCTGGTCGCGCAAATAGAGCCTGCCATTGGCGACGACGGGATAGGCCCAGGCTTTCGCCCGCGCCTGGGGCCGTTTAGGCTGATCGGGCGGAGCGAAACGTCCTAACTCGCGATACTCGTCGGCCGTGGCTTCGACCAGCGCCACGTCGCCGTTCTCGCCGTGCAGGTAGAGTCGCCCGTCGGCGTAGCAAATGGAAGCGGGGCCGACGCTGCGGTTTTGCCACTGAACCTCGCCGGTCGCAAATTCGGCACACACCAGCCCTTGGCTATTCGTGCCGTACAAGTGACCGC
>DASZUP010000652.1:0-4241 GCA_035547635.1 Pirellulales bacterium | reverse complement strand
CGATCGAATCGTGACGATGGAACGGCTGCAAGGCACCTTCTGGGAGATGGTCGATCAGTTGTGTCGCAGTAGCGAAAACCGGGTGCGGCCGCACTATGATACGCGGAGCCCGGGACTGGTGCTGGCAGCGGGCAGGCCGGGCAAAAACCCGGTCGCGTACTCGGGGCCCATTCGCATGCAAATCATCCGCGCCCGCCGCGCCTTCAGCGAGGAGTTTGACTATGAACGCCTCAGCGGCGAGCTGAGTCACGCATTCCAGTTTGAATTGCAGGCGATGTGGGAGGATCGCTTTCGCTTGATCGCCTATCGCTCGCACCCGGAACTGGTCGAGGCCGTAACGGATACTGGGGTCCGCCTGGCGGCGGCTCAGTCGACGGCCAGCGGATGGAACGTAGCTGGCGCCGGCACGCGTCAGCTCTCCATGAATTTGCGAATCCAGCCGCCCGCGACCGCTGCGCAGCAACTGGAAACGCTGACGCTGAAGTGGGGCCTCGTTGCCATCGGCGATCAGGCCCAGCTCGATATCCGGGATATCTCAACGACGGAACCTCATTTTCAGGACGACGTCGAAGTCGTCGTACAGAGCTTCGAGCAAGGGCCCGGCTCGCGGTGCGAAGCCCGGCTGTTGATCGTGCGCGAGTTGGTCATTCCCGAGCCGCAGGAACTGCTGTTTGAAGAGATCGACGTGCAGCTCTACGATGATCAAGGACGCGCGTTCCACCGGCAGGGACAGTCCAACTCACTGACGCAGGACGGCGCCGCAATCAAGCTGGTCTTCGTCGGCGAAAACCAGGATGCCGCCCCGCGGCTGCTGCGGATCGCCTATCCCCGCATCCGCACACAACGAGATCTGGAGATCGTTTTCCGCAACGTTCCTTTGCCTTGTGCAAGACCCGAGTAAGGTGAACTCGGCATTCGCACCGCGGAGTGCGGAGCGAAAAGAGGCCGAGCTTGCTACGCTCCTCGCTCCGCATTCCGAGTACCGCGTTCGATCAGCCGCTGTTGAATTTCCCGCACAATCTCTCGCGAGACTTCGTCCTTGCTGCCGCGGAAAGCGGCGACCGCCTGGCCGTGCTTGTCGATGATTTCGACTTCCGTGTCGAGCGAATGCATGGCCTGAGGGCCGTTGAGAACCATCAGGTCGCAGCTCTTCTTTTCGAGTTTGGCCAACGCCCGCAACCGCTGATCGTCCGTCTCCAGGGCAAAGCCCACCAGCCATTGGCCGGCCTGTTTTTCGGCGCCGAGCGTCGCCACGACGTCGGGAGTTTCAATCAGGCGCAGTTCAAGCGGTTGCCCGTTTTTCTGGATCTTGCCCACCGCAATCCGCACCGGCCGATAGTCGCAAGGCGCCGCGACGCCGATCAGCCCGTCGCAGCTCGGAAAAATCCGCCGGCAGTCCGCCAGCATTTCCTCGGTCGACACCACGCGGACGACCTCGGCCTGGGTCGGATACTCAACGTCAACCGGACCGCTGACAATCACCACGGAATGGCCGGCTTCAAGGATGGCGGCAGCCAGCGCGCGGCCCATCCGACCGCTGGAGGCGTTGGTCAAGTAGCGAACCGGATCGAGATACTGCCGGGTCGGGCCGGAGGTTATCAACACGCGCGCCACGGCACGACCTCCTCGATCTATTTAAGCTGCTCAGCCACGATCGCAAAGATCTTCTCGGGCGAGGCCATGCGACCGGCGCCCTGACGGCGGCAACTGAGCCAGCCTTCCTCGGGATCGACGATCACGAAACCGTCGCGGCGCAACTGCTCCACGTTGCGCTGCACGGCCGGCTTGGCCCACATCTCGCAATTCATCGCCGGCGCCACGACGATCTTGCCGGCGAATGAGAGCGTAAGCGTCGAGAGCAGATCGTCGGCCAGTCCATGCGCCGCCTTGGCCAGGTAATTCGCCGTGGCCGGAGCGACGCAGAGCAACTCGGCGCGCTCGGCCAACTCAATGTGAGCGCCGAGCGGGTGGCCTGACTCGTGTAATACCCCAGTCCGCACCGGCCGGCCGGTCAGCGCTTCGAACGTGGCCGCGCCGATGAACTCGCGGGCAGAGTCGGTCATGATCACCGACACGCCTGCCCCGGCTTGGACGAGTTGGCTCGTCAACGCCGCCGTTTTATAGGCGGCGATTCCGCCGGTTACGCCGATCAGCAGCTCGCGGCCTTTCATCGAACTATCGCGGAGCCTAGAGGTCGGTCAGATCCAACTCGGGCGGGCCGCCCCCTTCTTCCGCTTCTCCGGCGATGCGAACGTTCGACGAGGCGTCGAGGTAGATTTTGTCCTGCATGATTTCGTCGATCACGATTTGCAGCTTGTCCGTGCTGTTCGTGTCAATCAACGGACGGCTGCCGGCGTTCAGCGCCACCAGTCGCTTCTGGATCCGCGTCGACAATTTGAACCGCCCGCCCACCTTGTTCACGATCGCTTCCTCGCGAAGCTCGTCAATCATTCGCTCAATCTCCACTCTGGGTCAGGATCTCGCACAACTCTTGCACCGCCTGGTCGATGTCGTCGTTGACGACCTGATAGCGGTAGCGGTCGATAAAAGACAACTCGCGGCGGGCCACGTCCAGGCGGCGCTCGAGGGCGGCTTCGCTTTCCGTGCCGCGCTGGCGCAACCGCCGTTCCAGTTCCTCGACCGAACGCGGCCGCACAAAGATGGTCAGTGCGTCAGGGTAATGCTCCAACACGGCTAACGTGCCTTGCACGTCAATCTCTAAGACTACCCACTTTCCGGCCGCCAGGCTAGGGGCCACCTCGCTCTTCAGCGTGCCGTACCAGTCGCCCCGCTGGTACACCTCAAAGCACTCCAGGAACTCGCCGGCCTGGCGGCGGCGGGCGAAATCCTCGCGGCTGAGGAAGTGGTAATCGACGCCCTCGGTCTCGCCGGGCCGCGGCGGCCGCGTCGTGGCCGATACGCTGGCCGTCAGCGGTCGCGGACAGCTCGCGTACAGACGCTTCAACAACGTCGTCTTGCCCGCCCCGGAGGGACCGGATATCACGACTAACTTGCCGGGGGCGGAAGTTTCCATGGCGGGCGCTTTGCGCAAACCGAGGAGCGAATCCATGTCGGCTGGGCAACCTCAATCGTTGTTCGGGCTCATTCGATGTTCTGGATCATTTCCCGGACCCGCTCGATCGCCGACTTGATTTCAATCACGTGGCGGGCGATCTGCACGTCGTTGGCCTTTGAGCCGATCGTGTTGGTCTCGCGGAACATTTCCTGCGTCAGGAATTCTAGCTTGCGGCCGGAACTCTCGGGCAGATCCATGATGGCGTCGAACTGTTCCAGGTGGCTGCGCAGCCGCACAATTTCCTCGGAAATATCGCTGCGCTCAGCGAAAATGCTGACTTCCTTGATCAAGTCGCCGGGAGAGAGCGTGACGGCATATTCGGCCAGGATGGGCTGCAGCCGCTCGGCCAGCCGGGTCCGATAGCCTTCCGCCACGTGCGGCGCCCGCGCGGCAATGCCCTCGAGCTCTCGGGCCACCGTCTGGCAATTCGCCTTCAGGTCGGCGCCCATGGCGCGACCTTCCTCGCTGCGCATCTGGGCCAGGTTGGCCAGCGCCTCTTCCAGCGTTTCGCGAACCAGCGGCCACTCCTCTTCCGCCATGGCGGGCGTGGTGGGGTTTTCGACAACCACGCCGGGCAACGATAGTAACGAGGCGAACGGCACGTCGGCGGGCAGGTTGTACTGGCGGTGCAGTTCGCTCAGTTGCTGGTGATAGCTGAGCAGAACGTCCGGGTTGAGGCGGAAGTCTTCGCCGCCTCGCAGGCGATCGACCCGCAACGAGACCTGCACCGTGCCGCGGCGGATTTGCTGGCGGACGACGTTTTCAATTTCGTGCTCGAGCAGTCCGTAGCCTTCGCCGCACTTCAGCGCGAGCTTGAAGTATCGGTTATTGACGGTGCGAACCTCGACGACCACGGCCACGCCGTCAGCCCTGCGGTGCGCCTCTCCCAGGCCTGTCATGCTCAGCAACAAGGCGTGTTCACTCCGCAACGGGCACGCTGCCGTTAGCCTGATGAGTTGTTACGGACAAAACCGGCAGGAATGGTCCTGAAACGCCCCGCCTTGAATAACGTCAGAAAAGTTCCGCAGAAAACTCTTGCTGCGCGGCGGAAAACCAGTAACTACTTGTCGCCTTTGTCGGACGATGCGTCGCTGCTGGACGACTCTCCGCCGCTCGACGATTCGCCTCCGGTCGTCTGCGGCGCGGGCGAGGCCTTTTCGCCTTT
>DASZUP010000651.1:0-12248 GCA_035547635.1 Pirellulales bacterium | reverse complement strand
CGTTCCCGGCGCGGGATCTTTCACGGCGACGTTCACTGCGTACTGGCCGCTATGAGCATACGCATGCGATCCGCTGACGATGAATTGGCCGTCGGCGCCGTTGATGACGCCCGAACTCGTCGAGCCGTCGCCCCAAGTGATCGTGGCCGTAAAATCACCGGCGACTGCCGCAAGATTCGTATCTGAAAACTTGGCTACCGCGGCGCTGAAGGCCAGGCCTTCGGTCGCAACGACGGCCATCGCAGTTGCGCTCAGTGCGTCGGCGTCGGTAATCGAGGCGGTTCCCGTTGCCGTAATGTCATCGCCGTCGCTATCGACGATGAATGTCTTTACGGAGAAGTTGGCTTCGTCCGCGTAGGTATGCGATCCGGTCACGCTGAAATTGCCGCTGCCGTCGCCGGTTACCGTTCCTGCCGAGCTCGTTCCGTCGCCCCAATCGATCCAGGCCTGGTAGGCGTTGGCGGAGAGGTTGCCGTCGGCGTCGCTGAATGTCGCCACGGTTCCGGAAAATGCCGAATCCTCCGTGGCGCCGATCGATAGGCCCGTCGCCGTCAGCATGGGCGTCTTGACGTTGGCAACGGCCGAGGCGTAGGCCAGGTGCGACTGCGAATCTCGAATGGAGACCGTGATGCTTTGCAGGCCGAGCTGCGAATAGACGTGCGTGCCGGCGAGGTTGAAACGTCCGCCGCCTAAGGCGGTAACGGTACCCGTCGAGCTGGCGCCGTCGCCCCAATAGATCGTCGTGGCGTAGCTCCCGGCGCTCATGCCGGCGCTGGCATTGGAAAACGTCGCCACGACGCCCTGGAAAGCGAGTCCTTGATAGGCGGTGGCGCTGACTCCGGCGGCAGTCAGATCCACGAATTGTGCACTCTTGATGGCGCCGAACAGGCCGTGCTCTGCGCCGCCGGGCGCGGCGGTGAAATAAAGCGAATTGTAATCGCCCGCCGTTTGGCCGTTGCCGAAGGACAGCCCCCGCAAGCCGTCGATGGTGATGGCGCCGCCGCCGGGCGCAGCCAACGCGCCATCCAAGGCGCCCGTGGTCGTATTAAACGCCAGAATGCGTCCGCTGCCCGAATTGCCGACCAGTAAGTCGCCGCTGTACTCGCCGAAGCTGGCCGGCGCCAGGGCCAAGCCCCAGGGACCATCAAGCGCGCCGGAGCCCAGATTCTTCAGCAAATTTCCCTGGTAATCGAAAACCGCCACAAGCCCGCCGCCGCCGGGCGCCGGATTGATCTGACCGCCGTTCTGCTTGGCGTAGCTCACGTACATCCGGCCGCCCAAGTTGGCAACGTTGTACGGCGCATAGCCGGCGGGCACGGCGGCATCGGCGAAGGCGCCGGCCACCGTGACTGGCGAGAAGGTTCGATCAAAGACGTCGACCGATCCCTGGGCGAAATTAGCGGCGTACAGCAAATTCTGGGCGCCATCATAAGCAATGGTTAACCCTGTATACGCAGCCGCTGCGTTGACGACGGCCGATTGAGCCTGCGAGGAAGGCGCCGGCAAGGGGATGTTTTGATTCCAGCCCGAGAGCGTTCCGCTCCCGCCGGCCATTAAGAACGCCGCCGGTCCGGAAGCTGCGCCGAGACTCACCGCAAAGTCCGCCGTGCCGTTGGGGACCTCGCCGGTCGGGGCGCCGTCCGGCACGGTAACCACCAGCGGGTTGCGCGCGAAAGGCGTCCCGCTGACGTCGCCGGCATAGATGCTGGTCTTGCCGCTGCCATGGTCCGCCACCCAAAAGGCGCCGCCGCTTGGCGCAACGCCGATGCCCCACGGATCGACCAGATTCAGATCGCGTATCAAGGCCGTACCGGCCTGGTCCGAAACCAGGTTCGTTTGCAGATAGCCGCTCGAGAGCACGCAGCGCGTTTCAAGCGCTTGAAGGCGAGCTTTGCGAGAGCGAATTTTGCGCTCGCCAAGTGCGCACGCGCAGCCAGAGCGAACAGCGTTACGCCAACACGCCATGTGACCCCCTCTTCACAGGCCGATTGCTGCGTCGCTTGCAGAATGCCGCTATGGCGGCGCACTGGCATCGCCGCGGTTCCTGAAGCAGCGTCTCTCTTCTCAGCACAGGCCAACTCCGCTTCGTCCCGCCACTGGCCTGGACGGGACGAAACGGAGACGCCTTGCGGCACTGGCCCGCACGCCCTTGGCAACTTGCCTGTGCCGCGGACGTTCCTACGCAAGGGTCCGGGTAGAGCCGAACCTTTATTCCTCGTATTCCTTGGCCCCTAAAATACCCCTGCAACGGGTGGCAATGCAAGGAAAAAGTCAATTGTCCCTGCAATTCGTTCTCTTCCGGTTGTTGGGGCAAGCTCCATCGCGGGCCGCCATGCTGATTGCCTTTTAATACCCGAGTCGACGAAAGCCGTTTGCCCGGTTGACAATCGGAGCCGACTCCGGTTCGATTACGGCCGAGATGACAACTTCCTTGAGAACGATCCGTTGCCGCCGGAGCGACTGCGGCCTGAGGATAGAAAGGGGTCGAACGTGACTCGCATTGGACTGGCATTCCGCGTTTTTTTTCGCATCCTGGCCGATGCCTCGCTGGTCGAGCCGGCGAACCGGTTGCTGAGCGGGCCGGCCGCGCCCGCCAAGCCTGAACCCGCCGCGCCGGCGCCCCCGGAGAAGGAACCGCCAAAACGGGCCGCTCGCAGCGAAGCGCTGAGCCTGTTGGCCATGCTGCAGCGTGAAGCCCGGCTGGTCGACTTCCTGCAAGAGCCGATCGCCGCCTACAGCGATGAACAAATTGGCGCCGCGGTGCGGGATGTGCACCGCGATAGCGCCGCGGTGCTGGAACGGGTATTCGGCCTCAAGCCGGTGGTGCCGGCGGAAGAAGGCGCCGCCGTCGACGTCCCGGACGACTTCGATGCAGCAAAGTATCGCTTGACTGGCAATGTCGCCGACCGTCCGCCTTTTCGCGGCGTGCTGATGCACCACGGCTGGGAAGCGACGCGAGCGGCGCTGCCTGCTTGGACCGGTGGCGCCAGCGGCGCGGAAGTGATTGCGCCGGCGGTCGTGGAGATTTCCTGAGATGACGGCCCAATATGCAATCGGCATCGATCTCGGCACGACGAACAACGCGCTGGCGTACGCCTCGCTGTCCGAGGAAACGCCCCAGGTGCAGTTACTGACGATTCCGCAGTTGACGGCGCCCGGCAATGTGGAAGAGCGGTCGCTGTTGCCGTCATTTCTTTATCTCGGTACAGAGGCCGACGCCAAAGCCAAGAGTTTTGATTTGCCTTGGGAGCGCGGCCGCGAGTTCGCCGTCGGCGAGTTAGCGCGTCGGCAGGCGGCCGAAGTGCCGACGCGCACGGTGGCGGCGGCCAAGTCGTGGCTGGCGCATAGCCTTGTCGACCGGCGGCAGCCGATCTTGCCCTGGAACGCCCCGAGCGACGTGCCCAAGATTTCTCCGCTCGAAGCCTCTCAGCGTTACATCGAGCACGTCGTGGCGGCTTGGAACGCCGCCTTCACCGACGCTCCGCTCGCCGAACAGCACGTCGTGTTGACCGTACCGGCCTCGTTCGACGCTGCGGCTCGCGAACTGACGCGAGAAGCGGCCCTGGCCGCCGGGCTGCCCGATCATTTCGTGCTGCTGGAGGAACCGCAAGCGGCCGTCTATGCCTGGCTGGCCGACACGGGCGACCGCTGGCGCCGTCAACTGCAAGTGGGCGAAGTGCTGTTGGTTTGCGATGTCGGCGGCGGCACCACCGACTTCACGTTGATTTCCGTCACGGAAGAGCAGGGCGAGCTGGCGCTGCGACGGATGGCGGTCGGCAACCATATCCTGGTCGGCGGCGACAATATGGACCTCACGCTGGCCCACTTTGTCGCCGGCGCGTTTGCCGAGAAAGGCGTGCAGCTTGATCCTTGGCAATCGGTCGCGCTGTGGCACTCGTGCCGCGCCGCCAAAGAAGCGCTGCTGGCCCATGAAGGCCCGGCCAAACATCCCGTCGCCGTGCTGGGCCGTGGCAGCAAATTGATCAAGGGCACGGTTTCAGTCGACGTCGAGCGCGATGCCGCCGCCGAGTTGCTGTTGGAGGGCTTCTTTCCCTTCTGCGCCGTCACGGACGAACCGGCCCGACGGCGTGCCTCCGGCTTCAAGGAGCTTGGCCTGCCGTTCGAAACCGATACGGCCATTACGCGCCATCTGGCCGGCTTTCTGCGGGCTCATGGCGGCGAAGGCGGAGCGGTACGGCCGACGCACGTGCTCTTCAATGGCGGCGTGTTCAAGTCAACCGCCTTGCGAAATCGGTTGTTCGACGTCGTGGCCGGCTGGTTCGCCGGCGAGGCGCCGCCCCAAGGTCTGTCCGGCAACGAAGACCTGGACTATGCCGTGGCTCGCGGCGCCGCCTACTACGGCTTTGCCAAGCAGGGCAAAGGCATTCGCATCCGGGGCGGCACGGCTCGCTCTTACTACGTGGGCATTGAAACTGCGGGCCTGGCCATTCCCGGCGCCCCGCGTCCATTGCGGGCGTTGTGCGTCGTGCCGATCGGCATGGAGGAAGGCACGGAGACCGATGTTCCGAGCGACGAGATCGGCCTGGTCGTTGGCGAGCCGGCCCAGTTCCGTTTTTTCAGCTCCGCCGTGCGGAAAGACGATCAACCCGGCGCCTTGCTCAGCTCGTGGTCGGAAGACGAGCTCGCTGAGACCGATCCCTTGACCGCCAGCTTGCCGCCGACCGACAGCGCCCAGGAAGGTTACGTGCCCGTCCGCTTTCATTCAAAGATCACCGAGTTGGGCATGTTCGAACTCTGGTGCCAGAGCGCGAAGTCCGACGATCGCTGGAAGCTCGAGTTCAGCGTGCGGGAAGATGCCGAATAACGCACGGCATTCACCTCCTCCGGGATACAGAAAGACAGGACCGCTGATCTTCACTAATCAACACTAATCAGTGCAGATTAGCGTTGATTAGTGGTTTGCTCTCTATGAGCGTTGAGTGCTGCGGAAATGAAGGAGCGGATGAAGTTTGCGGGACTTTGAGAGAGCGTGTAGCAGGATGATCGCGCATGAGTGATAGTTCGTCGGAGACGCCCAGCCGCTACTCAGTCGGCATCGATCTTGGCACGACCAATTCCGCCGTGGCCTACGTGGATACGCTCGAGACGGAGTGGACAGTCCGCGCGTTTCCGATTCCTCAGCTCGTGGCGCCGGGCGAGATCGAAGCTCGCGAGACCCTCCCCTCGTTCCACTACGAAGCGGCCGCCGGCGAATTCCCTGACGGCGCGCTGGGCCTGCCGTGGGGCGGCAAAGAGCGGAACTATGCCGTGGGCTTTTTCGCGCGCGACCAGGGCACGGCCTCGCCGGGCCGCTTGATCGCGTCGGCCAAGAGCTGGCTCTGTCATCCGGGCGTCGATCGGACTGCGGAACTGCTGCCCTGGCACGGGGCGCCCGATGTCACGCGGCTTTCGCCCGTCGATGCCAGCAGCCGGTACCTGGCTCATATTCGAGAAGCATGGGACTTTCGTTTTCCCGAGCATCCGTTGGCCGAACAGGATGTGGTGCTCACGCTGCCCGCCTCGTTCGATGAAGTGGCGCGAGAACTGACCGTCAAGGCGGCGAAGCTCGCCGGGCTGCCGCGCGTGGTGCTGATCGAAGAGCCCCAGGCGGCCTTTTACGCCTGGATTCACGCCCAAGGCGATCAGTGGGAAAGCGTCGTTCAGCCGGGGCAGAAGATCCTGGTTTGCGACATCGGCGGCGGCACTTCCGACTTTACGCTGATCCGCGTGCGGCGTGGCGAAGCAGGCAAGGTGCAATTCCACCGCGTGGCGGTCGGCGAGCACCTGATTCTCGGCGGCGACAATCTCGATCTGGCGCTGGCGCATCACGTCGAACAACGAATCGCCGGCGGCGGAAAACTCGAGCCGCGGCAATGGGCCGTGCTGGCTCGCAGTTGCCGCCACCTGAAAGAAGCCTTGCTATCGGCCAATCCGCCCGAGCGGTTGACGGTCAACCTGCCGGGCGCCGGATCGCGTTTGATTGGCGGCGGGCTGCAAGCCGAAGTCACGCGCGACGAGGTACAGCAACTCCTGCTCGAAGGCTTCTTGCCTCGCGCGGCCTTGGAAGAAAAACCGATCGCACGCCGCAGCGGTTTTCAGGAGTTCGGGCTCCCCTTCGCACCCGACGCCGCAATGACCCGCTACCTGGCCGCCTTTCTCACGGCGCATCGGCACGTGGCCTTGGGCGATGAGCCGCCGATGCCGGCCGATCACGATCCGGCTCGCCCCGACCTGGTCCTGTTCAACGGCGGCCTGTTCGCTTCGCCCGTGCTGCGAACGCGATTGTTGGACGTGCTGGCGTCGTGGTTTCCCGCGTCGCAAGGAGAGCCGTGGCGTCCGCATGAGCTGACCAACGACCGACTCGACCTGGCGGTGGCGCGCGGAGCGGCCTATTACGGCATGGTGCGACGGGGCGTCGGCGTGCGCATCGCCGCCGGCCTGGCGCGCACCTATTACATCGGCGCCGAAACCGCCGGCGCCGAATCGACGGCCGTTTGCCTGCTGCCGGCCGAAATCGAAGCCGGGCAGGAGGTCGACCTTGCCGAGCGGACGTTTGAGCTGTTGATCCGCCATCCAGTGGAGTTTCCGCTGTACGTTTCGAGCACGCGGTTAACCGATCGGCCGGGCGAGTTGCTTGCCGTCGATCCCGAGCAGATGACCTCGCTGCCGCCGATCCGCACGGTGCTCGAGTCGCAGAAGAAAGGCCCGCGCGAATCGTTGGCGGTCAATCTGCATGCGCGGCTGACGGAGATTGGCACGCTCGATCTATGGTGCAGCGAGGCGCAAGGCCCGCGGACCTGGCGGCTGCAATTCGACGTTCGCGCCGCCACGCAAACCGACCGCTCGGGGCACCTTGGCGCCGGCGAAGCCGAAGGCGTGGTCGATGAGTCGCTGGTTGAAGATTGCCGCAAACTGATCCAGGCGGCCTTCTCCCCTTCCACCGGTCAAGAGGCCATCAAACCGGAGATCCTGGTCAAGCGTTTGGAAGCGCGCACCGAGCTACGGCGTCGCGACTGGCCGATGTCGCTATTGCGCAGTTTCTGGGAAGCGCTGGTCGAAGTGGAGCCGGGCCGGCGCCGCAGCGCGGAACACGAGGCGCGCTGGCTCTATTTGTTCGGTTTCAGCCTGCGTCCCGGTTATGGGTTGGCAGTTGATGATTGGAGAGTGGCGCAAACCTGGCGGCTGCTGCAAGGCAAGCGCGCGCATCACACGCCGGCTTGCCGCGTGGAATGGTTGATTCTCTGGCGCCGTATCGCAGGCGGTCTTGCGGCCGGCCAGCAGCGTTCGCTGGCTGAACCGCTGATTGCCCTGCTGCGGCCCGTGCTGGGTTCGAGCCAGCGAGCCAAATCGCGCAAGCCGGAATTCGCCGCCGGTTCGCACGAGGCGGCGGAAGTCTGGCGGTTGCTCGGCTCGCTCGAATTGCTGAGCGTCTCTGGCAAGATTGAGCTGGCTGAAGCGTTGCTGTTGCTCGTCCGCCGCGAGAAGGTGAGCGCCGTGCGCGACGCCGGCATCTGGGCGCTCGGCCGGCTTGGCGCTCGCGTGCCGATGTACGGGCCGCTCAACGCCGTCGTGCCCGCGGAACAGGCCGAGAAGTGGACGGCGGAATTGATCGATTCGAACTTGCCGCCCGATGCGTTGGCCTTCGCCATCGTGCAGATGACCCGGCGAACCGATGACCGCTACCGCGATATTTCCGCTTCGCGTCGCGACCGCGTGCTGGCCTGGCTCGACCGGCTCGGCGCCGCGGACCACTATCGCGAGTTGGTGGCCGAAGGCGGCCAGCTTCAGGAAGAAGAGCAAGGCTTGATGTTCGGCGAAAGCCTGCCCCGCGGTTTGCGGATCCTGTAGGGTAGGCATTGCCCACCATGAAACACCGGTGGGCAATGCCCACCCTACGGCCTGTCACCCGCCCGTTTTCTCTCGCGGTCTCGTTGCGTTATGCTAACGCATAACTGCATGCTTATTGGAGACCTGCCTGCGTATGACCGCCTCCTGCTCATTTTGCATCCGATTCTCCATCGCCGCTGCGACGTTTGGCGCCCTGCTGTTGGCGCCGGCGACCAGCGCTCGCGGCCAAGGCTATGCACCGCAAGAGGCGGTGCAAAAGATGACGCTGGGCGAGGGCCTGGAGGCGAAGCTGTTCGCCTGCGAGCCGGAAATTCGCCAGCCGATCCTGGTCAAGTGCGATGATCGCGGCCGGCTGTGGGTGATTCAGTATCTGCAATACCCGAACCCGGCGGGCTTGAAGCGGGTGCAGGTCGATCGCTATTCGCGGACCGTCTACGATCGAATTCCTCCGCCGCCGCCGCGCGGGCCCAAGGGCGCCGATCGGATCACCATCTGTGAAGACACGAACGGCGACGGGCGCTCCGACTCGTTCAAAGATTTCATTTCCGATCTGAACCTCTGCACGGCGCTCGAATTCGGCAACGGCGGCGTGTATGTGCTGCAGGCGCCGTATCTGTTGTTCTACGCTGACCGGGACGGCGACGACCGGCCCGACGGCGATCCGGAAGTGCTGCTCGAAGGGTTCGGCATGGAAGATGCCCAGTCGCTGGCCAATCATCTTACGTGGGGACCGGATGGCTGGCTGTACGGTCTGAACGGCAGCACCACGACCTGCCGCATTCGCGGTCTCGAGTTCCAGCAGGGCGTGTGGCGTTATCACCCGCAGACCAAGGCCTTCGAGGTGTTTTGCGAAGGGGGCGGCAACGGCTTCGGAATAACGTTCGACGCCGTCGGCCGGCTGATCTACAGTTCCAACGGCGGGTTGTGCTGGCACGGCGTGCAAGGCGGCTATTACGAAAAGTCGTTCGGCAAGCATGGCCCGTTGCACAACCCTTACGCGTACGGCTGGCTCGGCAGCGTGCCGCACGTCGGCTTGACCGGCCGGCCCAACACCGGCGGCACGATCTACCTGGCCGATGCCTTTCCGGGGCAGTACCGCGGCGCCTTCTTGTGCGGCGATTTTCTTGGGCACACCTGTTCCTGGTGGAAGGTCGAGCCGCGCGGCTCGACGATCAAAATGTCGCTGGGCGGATTGTTGCTCGATTCGCACGATACCTGGTTCGGCGCGACCGATCTGTGCCTTTCGCCCGACGCCGCCGTCTACGTCTGTGACTTCTGCGACAAGCGGACGGCCCATCCCGATCCGGACGCGAACTGGGACACGTCGAACGGCCGAGTTTACAAGCTGGCGCCGAAAGGCTCAGGCGACCGCACCGCCGCCGTCGACTTGCGGGAGATGAAAAGCTCGGAGTTGATCGCATTGCTGCGCGATTCCAATTATTGGCGCCGCGACCGGGCGCGGCGGATTCTTTCCGAGCGGCGAGACGCCTCGACGTATCTTCGGCTGCGCGAGCAGGCCTCGCAGCAGGAGGACGGAGATCTGGCGTTGCAAAGCTTGTGGGCGTTGCACGTCAGCGGCGGGTTCGACGATGCCATCGCTGCGCAACTGCTGAACCACGCAAGCGAGCATGTTCGGACCTGGACGGTGCGACTGCTGGGAGATGCACGGCGCGTGAGGCCGCCGCTGGCCGAAACGCTGGCGAAGCTGGCGGCCAACGACCCGAGCGCGACGGTCCGCGCTCAACTGGCATCGACCGCCAAGCGACTGCCCGGCGACGATGCGGCGCTAATCATCGAGGCGCTGCTCCGGCGCGATGAAGACGAAGGCGATCCCTACATTCCTTGGCTATTGTGGTGGGCGATCGAGGACAAAGCTGTTTCCGATTCGTCGCTCATCGTTCCCATGTTCGCCAGCGATCAGGCCCGGCGGCGCCCGCTCTTGCGAGCCAACGCACCGCGGCTGGTGCGGCGCTATGCGGCCGAGGCGAAGGCCGGCGCGTATGATGCGTGCGTAAAACTGCTGGAAGCGGCGCCGAGCGCCGAACGGCACGCGCTGTTCGCCGGGCTGGCCCAAGGCTTGAGCGAGCAGAACGCCCAGGGCGCCGAGCCGATCTCGCCCCGGTTGAAACAAGTGATTGCCTCCGCGTGGAACGCCTCGCCCTCGGCGTCCTTATACCTGGAGTTGGCATTGGCGACCGGCGTCGAAGGCGCCCAGCAGCAATTGCTCTCGATCATCGGCGACCCGTCCGCCGAGCAAGAGGAACTGATCGCCGCGTTGGGCTTATTGGCCCGTTTCGGAACGGGGGATAGCACGCCGGCCGCGCTCGAGCGGATCGATCCCGATCAGCCCGCGGCAGTGGCGCACGCTGCGATTGCGGCGGCGAACCGCTTTGAGAACGCCCAAGTCACGGAACATTTGCTGAGCGTTTATCTCCAATTGCCGGCCGTCGTGCGCAGCGATGCTCGCGACGCCCTGCTCAGCCGGCCCGTTTCTGCGCTAGCGCTGCTGACGCAAGTGGAAAGCGGCAAGATCGATCCGCAGGAATTCCCGCTCGACCAGTTGCGGCGGGTGGCGCTGCATGGCGACGAGCAGATCGACGCCCTGGTTCGCAAGCTATGGGGCGCTATTCAACCGGCCACGCCTGAGGCCAGGCTGGCTGACGTCCGCCGGTTTTCTAATGATTTGCGCGCCGCCGCGGGCGATAAGCGCGCGGGCAAGGCGATTTACATGAAGCACTGCGGCGTCTGCCATCGCCTGTTTGACGAAGGGAACCACCTCGGACCGGAACTGACCAAGGCCAATCGCGGCGACCGCCAGGCGCTGCTGACCAATATCGTCGACCCGAGTTCAGTGATTCGCAAAGAATACGCTAGCTACGTGCTGACCACCGAAAGCGGGCAGGTGCTGACCGGCGTGCTGGCCGAGCAGGACGCCGCCAGCGTCACGCTGCTCGATGCCAAGAACCAGCGCACGCGCGTGCGCCGCGAGGAGATCGACCAGCTCGAAGAATCGCCCGTCTCCTTGATGCCCGAAAAACTGCTGGAGCAACTCACGCCCCAGCAGTTGCGGGACTTGTTCGCCTATTTGCAGCAGTGACTCCCCAGCCGCTGCAGCGGCGAGCTCAATCGCTGACGAGCCAACTGCGGGCTTCGTCGGCCTTCGTCTGATCGAAGTAGCGGATTTTGGCGGTGGTGAACGGCTTGCAGAACTGGCTCATCATCGCCTCCCACTTCGTTTCGCCGACCATCGCCAGCCGCTCGATGTGGTTGAAGTGCTTGAGGTCGAATTTGATGTCTTCCCACAACGCGCCGGCTTCCCAACCGTGGAAGTCGTGCATCTCGAGCATGATGCGGAGTTTGCCGTACTGCTTGATCAGCCGCTCTACCTCGGGGACGAAGTGCTCGTAGTCGGCCTTGGTGAGCTTTCCGCTCACCCGAACGTCCAAGGTTTTACCGCCTTCTTCCTCGCGCAATTCCAGGGCCACCGCTCGTCTCCAGAGGTTGGGTATTTACGGGCTTGCATTGTAGCGAATCTTGCTTGGGGGGCCAGCGATCAAAACGAGTTGACCAGCGGCTTCTCCCGGGAGTTCATGTCGGCCGACATCCGGCGATGATGGTAGTGCATGGCGCATTTGATGAGATAAACGAACAAGATGGCGGGGTCCGGCCGGCGCCGCAGCAGCTTGGCCAGTTGCTTGCGGTACTCGCGGCGCAACGTCGCGTCGGGAACGTCGCTCATCAAACGCAAATAAACGTAGGCCGAGCGGAACAGGTTGGTCGCTTGCGCTTTCAGCCCCGCCCAAGGATGCCGACGCCAATAGCGGCGTTGGGCCCGGCCGAATTCAAAGCGGTCTCGCAGGTAGAGATCTTCCAGTCGCCGAAAATAGGCTGCCGGCTCGTAGAGCGCCTGCATGAGCTGAACATAGCCGTCGCTCAGCTCTTCGCGGCTCATCTGCAACGGAACGACGTTCGTGCCAAACTCGCTATGGTCCGCCGCATCGAGACGGCCTTCCACGGCGAGCCGTTCATAAAGCGGAGTTTTGGGAATCGCGTGCAGCATGCCGATCATGGCGTGCAAGATGCGAGATTGCTCCAGAAACTCCTGCTGCGCGGCAAAGATCGCCGGAGTGTCGTGGTCGAAGCCCAGGATCATGCCGCACCAGACTTCCAGCCCGGCGTCCTGGATCCGGCGAACGCGGTCGGTCAGCGTGCCCGCGGGTCGTACGTTCTGAAATTTCTTGGTCTCTCGCAACGACTCCTCGTTGGGACTTTCGATGCCGACAAACACGCTCTGGATATTGGCCTCGACCATCAACTGCGTCAGTTCGTCGTCTTCCGCGAGGTCGAGCGAGGCCTCGGTGAAGAACGTGAACGGGTAGCCGCGCCGCTGTTGCCAGGCG
>DASZUP010000650.1:0-9383 GCA_035547635.1 Pirellulales bacterium | reverse complement strand
GTGCTGCAGCGGAACGCGCGGCAGCGGCGAGTGATGCGCTGGCTGCTGCTTTCGCTGCGGCTGGCTTGCGTGGCGCTGCTGGCGTTCTTGTTCGCACGGCCGTACTGGGTTGGCTTTCGTTCCTCGCGCGAAAGGCCCACGGTGGCCGTGCTCATTGACCAATCCGCCACGATGGAACTGAACCAAGACGGCGCCCGGCTGGTTGATCGGGCGGTTCGCGCCGTGCAAGACTTGCTGAAAAGCGACCAGGACAATTCGCGCTTCGAAATCGCTTTCTTCGATCATGCCGTGCATCCGCTGGCGGAAGGCGCGGCCGCCGTCGATGAACGACTCGACGTCTCGGCGGCGGAACTGGTCGAGCTCCTCAAGGCGCCGGAAGTTTGCTACGGCGGCACGGACTATGGCGCCGCCATGGAGTGGGCCCGCGACGTGCTGGCCAAAGCCCCGCCGGGACCGCGATCCTTGCACGTGTTTACCGATCTGCAACGCAGCGGGCTGGCTTGGAGCGAAGTCGATTCGCTGCAAGACGACGTCGTTACGTCGCTACACGATCTGGGGCGCTCGGCGGTCAACAATGTGGCCGTCACCGAAGCCCGAGCGGACCGCGTCTGGTTGCGGCCGAATCAGCAAACGGCCGTGCACGCCACCGTCTACAACGGCGGCCCGTTCAGCACGGAAGAGCTTTCGGTCGTGCTGCGGCTGGCGGCGGGCAAACGCACGCTGGAGCTGCGCCAGCGAGTCAAGATTGAGCCCGGCGCCGCCGAATCGCTCCGCTTTGATCTGCCGCTGCTGGCAGAAGGCCCGTGGGAGGGCAAAGTGCTCGTCGAAGTCGATGACGACTTGCCGCTCGACAACGAGCGCTACCTGGCCATCAAGGCCTCGAAGCCGTACCAGGTATTGCTCGTCGACGGTCGTTCGGCCGCCATGCCTTGGCGGTCCGCTACGCATTTTCTTGAAGCCTCGTTGCGGCTGGCGCCTCCGGGCGAATTGGACGATGCCAGCTCTTTCGAACCGCACTCGGTTCCTGTGACCGAGTTGCCGTCTACGTTCGAACGTTACGACGTGGTCGTTTTGGCCGACGTCGGTCAGCTCGCTGCCCGCGACGCGCGGCATCTGGCCCTGTACGTCGAGGGGGGCGGCCGGTTGCTGGTCTTCGGCGGAGAGAATGTTTCGCCGCAGAACTCGGCGGAATTGCAGGCGGCCGGCCTGACGCCCGGCAAAATCAAAGGAGTGTATGCCGCGACCGACCTGCCGCTACGGTTGCAGGACTGGGACGTCAAGCATCCGATCTTCGCGGCGTTCAGCGACCCACAATTAGGGGACTTGCACCGGCTGGCGTTTTCGACGTGCCTCGACATCGCGCCGGCCGACGACGCGGCGGTGCTGGCCAGCTTCCGCGACGGCAGACCCGCTTTCATCGAGCGCAAGCGGAGCAAGGGCGCCGTGTTGTGGTTTGCCTCCAGTTGCGATCGAGAGTGGAGCGATTGGCCCCGCAGCCGGCTTTACCTGCCGCTGATGTATCAGTTGCTCGGTTATCAAACCGGCTTGACTTCTGGCGGGCCGGTCCGCGCCGCGGTGCTGGAACGCGCCGTCGAGCTGCCCAAGGGCGCTCGACCGGGACTCGTGCCGGGCGAAGGTTACTCGCTGGTCGTCAACGCCAGCCCTCGCGAGGCCGAGACGGAGCGATGTGCGGCGGATGAATTCATCGATCGGTTCGGACTCCATGAAGGCGGCGATGACGACGCAATGCGACCCGCCGCGGCAGAGCGGGCCGCTTTGGGAAGCGAAATGATTGAAAGCGAAATCTGGCCCTGGGCGGCCGCCTTGATCTTGCTGGCGCTGTTGATTGAAGGTCTGGTCGCCAACCGTACGACGGCATAAACGAGATAAAAACTCCTCCTCGCAATCGAGGTACAAGTCATGGCTCATGCAGAACCCCGTTCCAGCTTCGTGCGTCGTTTCGATGCGATCTGGCGGCAGGCGCGGCGCGTGCAATTGTGGCAGGCAGTCTGCTGGGCGCTGCTGGCGGCGCTGGCCGGCGTGGCGCTGCTGGCCGCGGCCGACTATGCTTGGGAATTGCCGCGAGCCTGGCGCATCGCCGCCATGGCGACCACCGGCGCCTCCTCGCTCGGCGTAGCACTGTGGCTGTCGGCGCGTTCGCTGAGGCGCTGGCGGCGCAGTGCGACGGCTTCGGCCATTGAACGAGTCTTTCCGCAACTCGGCCAGCGGATTCGCACGACCGTGCAATTCGGAAACTTGTCGACCAACGAGATCCAGGCTTCGGGCGTCTCCGGCGCCCTGGTCGCCGCGTTGGAGGAAGACACCGTCCGCCGCGCTCAGCCGCTGCCGCTCGACGCCGTCATTCCATGGAAATCTCTAGCCTTCGCTTCGCTGCTGGCGGCCGGCGTCGGACTGCTGTTGGCCGGCGCCTCGGCCTTTGATTGGCAGTGGCGGATCGCCGCCCAGCGGGCGCTGCTGGGCGAAGAGCCTTACACTCGTCTGACGGTGAAGCCCGGCGACGCGACGGTCAAAGAAGGCCAGTCCGTGCCGGTGGAGATTATCATCGAAGGGCGGACGGGGGACTATGTGTCCTTCAACACGCGGCGCCTGGACAAAAAGGGCCCCGACGAGAAAGACGCCGAATGGCAGGAACAGCGACTGCCGATTGCCGATGGGCAGGATGCGGGCCGGCTTCGGCTATCGTTTGAAACGCTGCTGGCCAGGCTCCGCCATCCATTGGAATATTACGTGGCGGCCGGTTCCGCGAGGAGCAAGACATACCGCGTTGACGTACGTTACCCGCTGAAGATCGTCAACATTCAAGCGACGATTCAACCGCCGGCCTACACCCGGCTGTCCGAATCGGTCGTTGACGGCGGCGACATTACGGCTCTGGTCGGCTCGCGCGTCAAGCTGTTGGTCGAGCTCGATCGCGAGCCGCAGAGTGCGCATCTCGAGATGAAAGGCATGAACGGCCAGGCGCCCGGCAAGGACGCAACGGAGCGACTGCCGCTGACGATCGACGGAAAGCAGCTCACGGCGACATTCGAAGTTACGACGGACAAGACGTTTGCCGTCGCCGCGATCGCCGCAGACGGCATGGAGTTGGCGGGCAACAAGCACTGGCTGCGTGCGCGGCGCGATGAGCCGCCGCAGGTCTGGTTCGAAAGCCCGGCCGACTCGTTGGAGGTCCACACCCTGGCCGAGGTTTTGATGAGGATCCGCGTCAGCGACGATTTCGGCCTGTCTCGCGCCGGCATCATGTTTGAAGTCAACAATGAAGAGGAATACCCGCTGCTGGACGAGGACTTCGCCGCCGCGGCCGATGCACTGAAGACGACCGGCGCACTAACGCCGCAGACTCGCTCCGCGCTGGAGAAAGTCCTGCCGCTGGAGTTTTTCTCGTTGACCCAGCAAGACAGCGTGATGTACTACGCCTTTGCCGAGGATATTCGCCCCGGCTCGCCCCAGCGGACGGAAAGCGATTTGCGGTTCATCGATATTCGGCCCTTTCTGCGGCAGTACCGGCTGGTCGACTTGGAAAGCGGTATGGCCACAGGCGGGCAACTCAAGAGCCTGGGCGAGTTGATCGCCCGGCAGCGCTATGCATTGAACCGCGCCGTGCGGCTGTCCCGCACTCTTGAAAACAGCGGCCAGGTCGATCTGGGCGCCGTTGATTCGCTGACTCGGTTTGAGGGGGACCTGGCCACGTCGACGCGAGAATTCGCCGAAGGGCTGGAGGCCCGCGGGATCGGCGAGACCGAGCTGCTGTATCAGGCCGAAACCTCGATGCTGGCTGCGGCCGATTCGCTCACGGCCGGCAATTTCGACACGGCATCGCTGCAGATGCGAGATGCGCTGAAATACCTGATTGAAGGCCGCAACCGCCTGCAGGTCTTCATCTTCAAGAACCCTGACCGCGCGCTGCTGGCCCGGCTCAGGCAGTTCGATCGCATGCAGCGGCAGAAGCTGCGTCGTCCCAAGACGGATGAAGAAGCCGCCCGGCAGCTCGTCCAGAGACTGCAGGAATTGGCCGACAGCGAAGAGGATATTTCCGATTCGCTGGCCCGTCTGATGAATCCTGACTCGCCAGCGATGCGCGGGCCTGGCTCCGCCAAAGCCGAGACCAAGTCAGGCGACACGTCAGTAATGCCCGAACGTGCGGAACCCTCGGCCGATTCGGCAACCGAGACCAAGCCCCAGGACGAAGCGGACGATGGGGAAAAGAAGCCTGCCGCCGGCGATGAACCAATGGGGAAAGAAAAGCCTGATTCCGACGGCGGCTCTGCGGCTCGCGTGGCGGAGCGTCAGGCTGCGAGGCAGGAAACTGAAGACCGTCAGCTCGACGTAGCGCTCGAAGCCCGCGAACTGGAGAAGGCGCTCCAGAAATTGACGAACGCCACCGAGTTGGCAAAGCAGCGAATGGACGCGGCCGCCAAGACGGCTGAAGCGGCCGCCCAAGCGCTCGATCGCGGCAAACTCGACGAAGCCCAGGCCAAGGCGGGCGAAGCCGGCGAACTGTTCCGTGAACTAGCCGAGCAAGCGGCTGCGCTGGTTGCCAAGGAACAGGCCGACCGGCTGGCGGCGGCGCAACAGATTGCGTCAGAACTGGCGCGCATGCAGCAGGACTTCAAAGAGCGCCTGGCGAACTCGGAGACGACCGGCGGAATTGACGGCCAGCCGCAGCCTGAAGGCTCGCCGACGATCGGCGCCGGCCAGGAAAGCTCCGCGGGCAAGACGCCTCCGCTGGTTGCTTTGGCTGCCGCCAGACGGATCGCCGACAAGGCCGAAAGCCTGGCCGACGTGCTCGGCGTGGCCGCCCGAGCCGAGCGGCCCCAGGACCAGGAGTCGGCCAAGAAAGTCGAGGCCTTGGTGCAGTCGCTGGGCCTCAAGGCGTTATCCGAGCGGTTGGGGCAACTGCCCGAGCAGGTGCGGCAAGGCAAACTGACGGATGCCCGCGCCGCAGCCGACGACGGAGCGGAACGCGCCGAAGCCGCGGCCGAGCGCCTGGCCGCTTTGCGGCGGTCGATCGTCGCTCCCCAGGTTGACGAACTGGCTCAGCTTGAAGAGCAGCTTGCCGGGCTCGACAAGCAGCTTGACGAGCTCGATTCAGAACGCAAGATCACCGGCTGGCACCTGGAGGCCGACCAACTGCTCGAGCGGCTTGAAGGGGCCGGAATCGAAGAGGAACTGCGGCAGAAGTTCGCCGATGAAATGCGCGCTAACGGCTGGAGCCCTGGCGCCGTGCGCCGCAGCTGGTCCTGGGTCAGGACCGGAACGTGGTATTCGCCGCCGGTCGCCTACCATCGCGAGCTCAAGAAACTGGCGACCTCCGTCCGGCAGCAGATTCAGGAATTGATGCTCGGCGACATGACGGCCGCCGGCGACGAGCCGATTCCGCCGCAGTATCAGGATCTTGTCGACCGGTATTACCAGGTGCTTGCTGCGGAGAAGCGCCGGCCGCCAGGCAAGCAAGCCCCGTGAACATTGACAAGTCGCATCATCCAGTACGGCCTCGCTTTCTTATGATTCGCACCATTACCCTCTGCCTGCACGGCATCCGTGCCATTGTTTTGTGCGCCACGCCCTGCGCGGCGGCGGAGCCTGCTAAGGAGACGGCGCCCGAATCTGAATCGGCGTATCTCCGCAGGATCTACCGCGAGGAGGCCGAGAAACACGTCTTCTACCACGATGCCGATCGCCGGCAGCCGTTAGAGCTGATCGACCATCCGATCATGCGATGGGACAATGAAGGGACCTGGTCAGGCGATGTGTTCGTTTGGACGCACAAGGGGCGGCCGGAAGTGATAGGGTGCATGCTTTCCGGGCCCCGCGGCGATAATCTGCGTTACGTGTACGACGAGTTTCATCTCGTCGCGGACCAGCCGATCTCTCCGGCCGTCTTGCAAACTCGCCAACGTTGGCAGCCCGAGCACGGACTGGCGAAGGAACCGCTGGAAGGCGCAGCAAAGCCGGCCGCGTCGAGCGCAGGCAGATTGACGCAGATGCGGCGACTCACGCGAGAGATTACGGCCCACATGCAGGCTGACAAGCCCTGGGAGCTGCGATTGCTGCCCCAGCCGGTATTTCGCTACCAGGCCGAGGAGAGCGGCGTGATGGACGGCGCCCTGTTCGTTTACGTCTGGGGGATCGGAACGGATCCGGAGCTGATTTTGCTCTTGGAGTGTCGCCGCAACGGCGCCGAGGTCGCGTGGCATTATGCCCCTATCCGCTTTTCCAATCGCGCTCTGTGGTTGAAGCGAGACGGCCGCGAGATCTGGCGCGTCGACGCGCACCGTGAACCAGCGGGAACGACTTCCGCGATCTACACCACCGCTTTCGCGCGTTCGATCCCTCGCTACGAACCTCAACGACAAACCAGGCCCGCAAATTCCGAATGACTACCGCCCGTCGCACCGGCGCTCAATCGCTTGCCCGACGCTGCTCGCCGCTAATCAATTTAAGACGACTGCAACCTGACGCCTGACATGCTCTTTGCCGCCATCGAATTCCTGCCGCAGCTTCCCGCCGCCGTTGCCTGGTGCCTGTTGCTCGGCCTGCCGCTGTTCGCGTTGCTGCTCGGCAGGCTGCTGGGACCAGCCAATGCCGTGTCGCAAAGATGGGGTTTGTGGCTGCTGCGCGGAGTGATTCTGGCGCTGATCGTACTGGTGCTTTTCAATCCGGTGCGAGTGGAAGAGTCGCCCGGCCCGGTCGAACGGCCCGAGATGTTCTATCTGCTGGATGCATCGGCGAGCATGCAAATGGGCAGCCCTCGGTCTCGCTGGGAGGAGTCGCTGGACGCGATTTCGCAAGCGCGGCGCCTGGCGCCTTCGTCGCCCGTATCTCCCAAGGCGTTTCGCTTTGGCGCGAGGCTGGCGGCCATTGAGGATTTGCCGCAGCTCGGTCGCGGCGCCGATGACGGGCAAACGCAACAGGGCGATGCAACGGAGGAAGTTCGTCCCCCGATGCCGACCGACGGCGACACGCGATTGCTCTCGGCGCTGCGGCAGATTTCCAGCCGGTTCGGCCGCACTCCGCCGCTGGGCATCGTCGTGTTTTCCGACGGCCGCGCCCGCGACGAATCCGGCCTGGAGCAACTCTCGGCGGAATTCGCCCGGCTGAAAACGCCCATTCACGTCATGCCGATTGGCGACAACACCAAGGGGGGCGACATTGCCGTGGCCGCCGTGGTTGCTCCCCAGCGGGCGCGCAAGTTCACCGAAGTCGAGGTGCAGGTCTTCCTGCGCAGTTTCGGTTTCGACGGCAAGCGGGCCAAGGTGCAACTGCTGGAAGTCGGCGCCGATGGGCGCGCAGGCCGCGAGCTGACGCCGGCATTGCCGATCACGTTGCAGTCGGGCTTTCAGTCAGTCAGCCTGCCGTTTCGGACCGACTTGGCGACTCGCAAGCTGCGTGTGGCGATTTCCCCGCTCGCCAACGAAATCTCTGACCGCAATAACCACTTCGACACGGAAATGTGGATTGACCGTACAAAGTTGCGAGTCTTGTACGTGGAAGGAAGTCCGCAACCGTTTTCCACCACGTACGTTCAACAGCGATACCAGGTCCGCGGGCCGTTCACGGACTTCAAGCAGGCGCTGACCGAAGACGAAGACATCGAGTGCGTGGTGCTGGCCCGGCAAGGAGGAATCGGTCCGCTGCTGCGAATCAACGAACAGGGCCAGGGCAGCGCCGGACATGCGTTTCCGGCCACGGTCGCGGAATTGGCCGCCTTCGACGTCATCGTGCTGAGCAATGTGGCGGCTGATGCGTTCACTGACGAGCAATTGGAGTGGATTGAACCTTGGATCAGCCAGCGCGGCGCCGGTCTGTGCATGATCGGCGGCCAACACAGCTTTGCCGCCGGTGGCTGGGGCGGATCGCCGCTGGCAGCCATGCTGCCGGTTGAATTGAAGGCCGACGGCGATGACTGGCTGCCGGCCGAAAGCGTGAAGCTGGCGCCGGAACTGCCGCCGGCGCCCCATGCCATCTGGAACCTGCTGGCCGACGCAAACGAAAACCGGAGAGTCGTCAGCTCGATTCCAGCGGTTAACGGCATCAATCGCTTCGCGAGTGCACGGCCGAACTTGACCGCGGTGCTGGCTACGGCCGCCGATCCCGGCGCGAGCGTGACCTCGCAAACAGACGTCTCGGCGGCTGTCGCCGGAAGCGCGGAGCAATCGCTCGTGACGCGAGGCACAAAGTCCGACGCGGCGAACGGATCGTCGGGTTCGGGCCCGCTGCCCGCGCTCGTCGTCGGCCGTTATGGTCGCGGCCGCACGGCGGCGCTGGCCTTCGCCATCACGTCTCCCCACGCCGACGAATTGGCGCAGAAGTGGGGCCAAGGAGACAACCGGTACTACGCCAAATTCTGCCGCAACCTGATGTACTGGCTGACGGAGAACTCGGCCATCGGGCGGCGGCGTCTGGTGGCAGCCGCCGACAAGCGGTTCTACCGACCGGGCGAAACGATTGCCATCTCCGCGGCGACTTACGACGAAACCTCGGCGCCCACCAAGAACTACCGCATCGTGGCGATGGTCGAACCGCAGACGATGGCGCTCGACGTCGAGAGCGAAACCTCGCCGCTGCGCTGGCCTTCGGGAATGCCTCGCACCAGCGGCGAAGAAGACCCGTTCATCGTCTGGGGCGAAGAGTTCGAATTGCCTTTGGGCGGCCAGAAGGCCATGAGCCATGCCATCCAGCTTCCGTTGGCTGAAACGCTGCCGGGCGGAACGTCGAGCCAGTCGCTGCGAGTCGAACTGACGGCCTATGAGGATCTGACTCAGATCGACAGTACCTCGCTCGACATCCAAGTCTTGCACGATCCGTTCGAGCAGCAGAATCCGTTTCCGAACCATGAATTGTTAACTCGCCTGGCCGCCGGTTCCGGCGGCAAGGTGCTGCAATCTGCGGAAGATCTGGCAGCATTGTTGCGCGATGCGCCGGTCAACGTCGGCCCGCCGATCGTCCGGCGCATTCCGCTGTGGAGCAACGTCTGGGTGCTGGGCCTATTGCTGGGTCTGCTGACGATTGAATGGTGCTGGCGTCGGAGTTTGGGGTTGGGGTGAGTGCTTGTTTCTGCTGCTGGGGGCGATCGGAAATTCAGACGAGCAGCCGCGATGGCATTACAGCATGTTTCCCCACGAGCAGTGCTGAATCGCACGTCGAGCTGGATGGCCGCGAGGTCTGGAAGAGGCCCGGCGTCCCGGGAGTGGTTGGATTGCCGACCGACGATTATTGGCTCTTCTCGCTGCCGGTCCAGGCGGGCCCAGGCGAGCAAAGCTGAGTAATGGACGACGGGTTTCGCAGCGGTCCGGCCCTCGACGCCCGCCGGCATCGCGCCTCGAAGCGGCGGCGCCGGTGGGTTAAGATCGAAATTGGCG
>DASZUP010000649.1:0-1815 GCA_035547635.1 Pirellulales bacterium | reverse complement strand
CATCGCCGGCTGCGCCGCGGTCGCCGTCGCGCCGTGGGCGGTGATGAACTGGTCCGTTTACGGCACGCCGCTGGGGCCTTCGAGCGTGCAAGCCAGCGCCGGGCTGTGGTCGGCGGGCGATGTGCGCGCCTGGCTCGGCGTGCTCGCCAGTCCCACGCACGGGTTGGCCGTCTATCAGCCGTGGTTGCTGCTGAGCTTGCTGACGTTGCTGCCTGCGTTCCGTCGGCGCTTGCCGGCGCCGAGAGTCTCTCTGCCGCCAGGCTGGCAGGCGTGGGCGCTGGCGGTGATTGGCATGCATCTGACTCTGGTGAGCAGTTGGCGATGCTGGTGGGGCGGCTGGTGCTGGGGATCACGCTTGGCCTCCGAAGTCATTCCGTTGGCGGCGCTGTTCGCGCTGGCGCCGCTGGGAGTGTTGCTGAAGAGCTCGCGAGGAAGAGCGTTGGTCGCTTCGCTCGCCATCGCCAGTGCGCTGCTGCACCTTCCGTCCGTCTACTTGCGACAAGGGCGCTGGTATGGGGCCGAAGGCCGGAACCGCGAACCGGCGCAATGGCTCTGGAGCGCTCCGCCGTTCTTATTTCCCTTGCGGCGCTGAGGCGCTCCCGCCGCGTCGATGTCTAGTTCAGCTCGACTTCGTAGTATTCGAGCGCCCATTCCTGCATGTATCGCACCCGGTTTGGCTCGATGCGATACACGATCAACTCGGGGTTGTCGAGCGAGCCGAGGTACTGGCGCAGCAGTGGATTGGCATTCCAGATTTCCTCCAGCACCGCTTGCTCCGTCACGACAACCGCCGTGCCGGTGATCCGCACCTGGTTGTGTCCTGCGTCGATATAACACAACTCCACTTTCGGGTTGGCGGCAATCTCCGCCGTCTTATGGTAGCTGCGCAAGTTGGCGACATAGACCGTGAAGCCTTCGGTCTTGACGGGCGAAACAGGTCGCACGCGGGGTTGGTCGCCATCGACGGTTGCCAACTGCGGGAAGCGATCTTCTTGCACGACGGCCCGGGCTCGCTTGCGCGCCTCGGCGGCGTCAATCGGCGGGGGAGATGGTTTGGTCATCGCAGTCCTCGACGAAAAGGAGATGAAGCAAGAGCTGCTCGATGCCTGGCGCGAGTCTTCGCGACATGCTTGCCTTGATACGTCGCTGGGGCGCCCGACGCAAGAGGCCGCTTGCGACTTCACTTCCGCCCCGGTTGCCCGAGGGCCTACGGCGCCGGCAGGATTCTGTTTGTCGAACGCGTCGCGCTGCGCTATGCTAGCGCCAACCAACAGTGCCGCCTGCCGCACAAGACCTTCGGAGACGCAGCCATGAAGTATCGATCCACTCGCCGCGAATTCCTTCAGCAGACGGCGCTGTCCGGCGCCGCCCTGGCAGCCGGTGGTTATTTCACCTCGCGCGCTGCGGCCGAGAGCAAGTCGCCAAACGAAAAACTGAACGTCGGCATGATCGGCGTGAACAACCAGGCCCGCTTCAGCCTCGGCAACTTGCGAGGCGAGAACATCGTGGCGCTGTGCGACATTAACGACCAGTATCTTGCCGACGTGGCCAAGGACTTCCCTGCCGCCGCCAGGTTCAACGACTTCCGCAAGCTGCTCGAGCTGCCTGGCCTCGATGCCGTGGCCGTCTGCACCCCAGACCATATTCACGCGCCGGCTACGGCGATGGCGCTGCGGGCGGGCAAGCACGTCTACTGCGAAAAACCGCTCACGCACAACGTGTACGAAGCCCGGCTCATGGCTAAGCTGGCAGGGGAGACGAAGCTGGCGACGCAGATGGGCACTCAGATCCATGCCACCAACAACTATCGCCGCG
>DASZUP010000648.1:0-8559 GCA_035547635.1 Pirellulales bacterium | reverse complement strand
ACGCCGAGCCAGGCGCGCACATCGCCCGCCGACCACAGCCCGGCGCTGGCTTGCACGCTCGAAGGCCCCAGCGGCGTGCCGTAAACGGACCAGTTCATCACCGCCCACGGCGCGACGGCGACCGCGGCGCAGCCGGCGATGGCGAGTGCCCTGAGGGGAGCTCGCAGCAACACCCAGACGCCAAAGCTCACGACGATCAACCCTGCCGACAGGCGGCAGGCCAGCATCATGGCGCAAGCGGCGCCTTGCAGCGAAATCGTCTTCCATGTTGCCGATCTCCAACAGCGGAATTCGACCAGCAGTAAGACTTCGGTCCAGAAGATTACGCCGCCATGCTGCCACAGCGCTTGCCCGACGGTGGAGAACATCACGGAGCCTGCAGCCAGCAGCCAGGAGGTTGCATACGCCGTGCGCGCTTCGGCAAGGTGCAAAGCCGCCACGAAGAACATCGCCAGGCAAGCCGCCGAAACGCCCGCCGCGGTCAGCTTTTCCAGCCGGTCGTGAACCAGGGGCGAATCCAGATCGGCGCCTAGCAGGTAACTTGTCGCCACGACCGGCAAGGCGAATGGAACCATGCCCGAAGGATAATTGGAGTAAATACCGTCAGGCCGCGGCAAAAAGAAGTACGGCGGTTCGTCGCCTGCCGTGAACAGTCGCCGTTGCGTGTAATTCTTTGCAAACGGAGTCAGCTCCGCGCGCTGGCGCCTGACCAGGCTTGCGGCCGTCATCACGACCGGCCGGGAATCGCCGGATTGAATGCCTTGATCTCGCAACATCAAGAAGAAGATGTCAGGCAACACGACCAACACGAGCACTGCCCGCCAGGGGATGTACTGGCTTTCAACCGGGAACGCACAAACGGCCTGCCAAGAGCGCCGCACCGCGCATTGCACCCGGTTGCGAAAGCCCGGCAGCAGCGCAAATGCCGCGGCCCAAGCGCCGACGACCAGCGGCGTCCAGAGATTGCTGTTGCTCCCGCGCAGCAGGGCGACAAGCGCCGCCGCGGCCAGGCAGCCGAGCAGCCCTTCAGGCCACGCAGGTTTGGCGGACTCGCAAGCTCCTTGTTCCACAGACGGTTTCCTCGACGTTTCCGGCCATGTTGCGACGCTCCCCCGCCACGGCGAAGCGGAAAGTATCGGAATCCACAAGATCAGGTCAACGCCAGTAGGGGGTTTTCCAGCATTCCAGGCGGCGCGGCGGCAGCCCGCTTGGGGCCGGCTGAAGCGGCGCGGGCGGTCGAGCTGCGAGCTATGCTATTACTGCTGCGAGTTTTAGCGTTAGATCCCGCCAAGCCCAAGGTTGCGCCCTGCATCCCAACCCCGTCGGGGCATTCCGTCACAGCCCGCCATATTGCCGAGCGATAGATCTCATGGAAAAACTGCTGACTTTGCTGACGATTCCCGGTCCAACGGGCGATGAACAGGCCGTCGCCGATTGGATGGCGAACGAACTTCGCGAAATCCCGGGCGTCGCCCTGCAACGTCTCGGCGATAACCTGCTCGCCGTGCGAGGTTCGCCGCGCACCGCGATTTTCGCCCATCTTGATACGACCGGGTTTACGCTGGGCTATCGACGCCAGTTGATCCCAATCGGCGCTCCGGATCCGCAAGACAAGGATGAGTTGATCTCCGCCGAGGGTTTGCGCGGCCGGCTGCGAGCGACTGCGGGCGATCACCGCCACGCCCAATTACGCCGCGTTCGCGACGCCGAAGGCGCCAAGGCGAAGCCCGTGCCGGGCGCCCGCGGGGTTTATGCCCGCAAGCCGAAGATCAAAGGTGGCGTGATCACAGCGCCGTATCTCGACAATCGAGCCGGCTGCTGGGCCGCGTTGGAAACGCTGCGGCGATGCGAGAATGCCGCGGCGGCGTTCACGACCGGCGAAGAGCGGCATGGACACGGCGCTCGCGTCTGCGCCGATTGGCTGTATCGCCAGCGCGGCATCGCCCAGGCGATTATCTCGGACCTCACCTGGCACACCGCGGATACGCCTTGCGGGAAAGGACCGGCGATCTCGCTGCGCGACGCGTTCTCGCCCCGGCAAGCCTTTCTCGACCGCGTGCTGAAACACGCCGAGGCGAGCGGCGTGGTACATCAACGCGAGATCCAATCGGCCGGCTCGTCGGACGGCGCCCACATTCTGCGCTCATCCGTTCCCATGGACTGGGTGTTCATCGGCGCTCCAGAGAAATATCCGCACACTTCGCACGAACGGGCGACGATGAGCGACTTGCAACGCATGATCGACTTGCTGACGGAAGTTGTGGCAAGGCTCCATCAGGACGATTGAACTCGGCGGCTGCCGTGACTCCAGCGGCTGATCTCCGCCAAGCGGCTACGGCCGCCGAGCGAACAACCGCCGCAGATCAGACATGCTCGGCCGCCAACCAGCCTGTACTGAACGCGGCTTGAAAGTTGTAGCCGCCGATCGGGCCGTCCAGATCGAGCACTTCGCCGGCCAGGAACAAGCCCGGCGCCTTGCGGCTTTCCATGCTGCGCGAATCGACTTCGTCCAGGGCCACGCCGCCCGCGGTGACTTCGGCCTTCTTGAAACCGCGCACGCCGCTGACGGAGATCTCGCAGCGTTTAATCGCAGCGACCCAGCGAGCCCGATCGACGCGGCTGAGCTCGCCCGCGCGACGCTGCAAATCCAACCCGGCTCGCTCCAACAGTATGTCGGTCAGACGCCGTGGTAATGGCGTGGCGAGCAAACCGGCCAGTTGCTTCTTGCCCGCGGCGGCGGCTTCTTGTATGAGCTGCTCTTCCAATGCACTTTCACTGACGGCGGGGAGAAAGTCGCACAGCAGAACGAGACTGCGCGGAGTCGCGTGGCCGCTGATCACGCGGCTGACGTCCAGTACCACCGGCCCGGAGAGCCCGAAATGCGTGAACAGAAAGGAGCCGCGGCGCTCGGCGAGAATCCCTTGGCGCCTCCCCTTCTTCGCCAGTTGTTTCGGCGCCGCGTTTTGCGGCTCTGCGCTGGAGGGCTGCTCGACAACGCGCACGAGCACGTCTGGAATGGTAATTCCCTTCAGTTCTCTCACCCAGGCGGCGTCGGTCGTGACGGGCGTGAGTGCGGGGCGCGGCGGCACGATCGTGTGCCCCAAAGCCGCAGCCCAGCGGTAACCGTCGCCTGATGTTCCGCTGCCTGGGTACGACTGGCCGCCGGTCGTGATCACCACGCTCGGCGTCAGAAGCGACCGTTTCGCCGTCTGCAGCCGGAACCCGCCTTGTTCGGCATCGCGCCGCTCCAACTCGCAGAGCGGCTCTTCCAGTGCCAGCGTGGCGCCGCTGCGCTGCAAGCGGCGCAGCAGTGCGTCGAGTACGTCGGCGGCCTTATCGCTGGCCGGGAAGATTTTGCCCGTCTCCTGTTCGACCTTGACCTGCACGCCTTCCCGCTCGAACAGGTCCACCAGATCCTGGGGCGAAAGCGCCGCCAGCGCCGAGTGGAGAAAGCGGCCGGGCGGACCGAATTCCGCCACGATGCCGCGCGCATCGGTAGCGTGGGTCAAATTGCAGCGAGTCCCGCCCGACATGAGGATTTTGGCGCCCGGATGACGGTTTTTCTCCAATAGCAGCGTGCGTTTGCCGCGTTCTGCAGCGCGGGCCGCCGCCAGCAGCCCGGCCGCGCCGGCGCCCACGACCACAGTATCCCAATCCCTGCTGAAGGCGAAACTCCGGTAGAGAAGACAGGCGGTACGGGCCGCAGATTCGCCACGCCGACATAGGCGTACTGCGAAAGAGCCGACCTTGCAGTATGTCGCACGCAGCGTCATGACGGCAAGGGCCGTGAGCGGCGAGCTGCGCTTTTGCCAAGGGTCGGAAATGGCCGCGCCAAGACTGCACAATCGGTAGGCTTGGAACTGCAGCCGCGTTCGACGTAACCTCCTCGCTGGGCGGTTGTTGGGCAAGGAGCCTGGGCCTGATTCGGGCTTTGCCGGTGCGCTAAAAAATGTTAGAGAAATATTTGCGTAGCGACCCCGGTATGGCTACGCTTGAGATGCTTCGTTTCCAGAGCAGACCCCCTCATGAACAGAGAGAGGCGGGAGTTCTGCAATGCGCGTCCTGGTTGGTTGGGACAATTCGGATGAAATTGAACTGCTCACCATGTACTTGGAGGCCGGCGACACCGAGGTCGAGATGACCCGCACGCCCGAAGCGCTGCTGGAAGCGTATCGGGCCGCTCCTTTCGATGCAGTTCTGCTGCCGCTGACTTTTCCGGACAGCGAGCAAGCGTTTCAGGTATTTGAAGAGATTCGCCGCGTGGATCCCGATATGCCCGTGCTGGTTGCGGCGCGGCCCGGCGAAATCTATCCCCTGTCGCGGTTTATCAGCCTCGGCGTGCAAGCTCACGTCTATCGCGATCCGGACAAGGAGTATTTGTTCCTGCTGCAAACGCTGCTGGAATCGGCGTTGATGGCCAAGCGCGCCGCGCAGTCGCGGCTGCTGGCTGAAAAACTGCGCAGCGAAATTGACTCCGTCCGCCAGCTGCAGGAATCAATGATTCCTCGCGATATGCCCGCTCCCAGCGGCTACCAGATTGTCGCCCGGTACGAGCCGGCCCAGATTCACGTCAGCGGCGGCCAGCCGGTCGTGCTGGCCGGCGGCGACTATTACTACGCCTTCCAGGTGAGCCGCAAGCGGCTGGTATTCCTGGTCGGCGACGCCTCGGGCCACGGCATCAAGGCCTGCATGTCCATTATGAGCATGCACACCTTGATCAACCAGCTGCAAGACAACCTGGCAGGCGCCCCCGACGAATTCGTGGCGAAGGTCAACCGCAGGCTTTGCGAACAGAGCGTGACCCATCACCAGGAAGGGTTCATCACGCTGATTTACGGCGTGATCGAGGACGGCATGTTGCGGTGGACCTCAGCCGGTCACTGTCCGCCGCTGTTGCAGAACCTGGAGACGGGCGAAGTGACGGAGTTGGGAGACGCCTATCAAGACGGCGGATTGCCGCTGGCCGTTTCCGAAGACGCCGAGTACGAAACCGTCGTCAGCCCGTTGCCGCCCGGCCATCGTTTGATCGTCTATACGGACGGCATTATCGAAGCCATGCCCAGCGGCGACGACTTGCAGCAGTTCGGAGTCGAAGGACTGAAGCGAACCTTGCATCGCTGCCGCGGAATCTCGCTGGCCGACACGCTGGAAGAACTGTTCCGAGAGTCGCAAGACTTCACCGCCGGCCACGGACGACACGACGACACGTCGGTGCTGCTGCTGGAACGCGGGTTCGAATAGTCCGTCAAGCCGAAGCCGGCGACACGGAATGGACCGTCGGCGCGCCCGACGGGCGAAAGGTAGTTTTGCGCGCACGACTACCGTAATTGCGCAGCATTTCCCAATTGATTTTTGCCTCGGCGCACATTAGACGACCGCGCCGTTTCCGCCGCCGAACCGGCGCGGCCGCTGCAAACCCCTGATTGCAGCGACTCAACTGCCGGCTGGGTTCGGACGGCTTGCGCCCGATTTCCGATCTTAGTGCGTCAGTCGCTTGACCGAACCGAGCGGCGGCGGCGGCGGCGTGTTCTTGTACTCGTCGGTCACGATGATCTCCAATTGGATCTCGCGATCGCTGACGCCGCCGCGCATCTGAATCAGATCGCTCTGCAACTCGTCGCTCGTCGGCTGCCGGTTGAGATACTCCTCGAAGAACCCATCGATCAGGTTCGTGTAGTATTCGTCGCTGCTGAGGAAGCCCGTAACGACTTCGTGTTCCGTCTTGGCATGCGTCTCCAGGGCCTGGTCCCAGTACTGCAAGCCTTGCGCGTCCGGATTGCGTCCGAGCAGACGCTTGTACAGCGCGGTAACCCAGCCGGAATCGGTGCCGCCGGCCGACTGGTAGAATTCCGGCGACGCGATCATGCCGGCGATCACGGGTTCCGGACCGCCGAAGGCTTTCCACACGTTGTCCCGCCAGTAGGCCAGTCCTTGTGCATCCGGCGAGCGGAGCAAGAACTGCTGGTAGTAATTGGTGATGATGGGATTCAGCCGTTCGTCGCTTTCGATGATGCCTTGCGCCACCACCGCCAGCGAGGAACCGGCCTGGAGCTTGCTCACCCAGTACTGCAATCCGCCATCGTCCGGGTCGCGGTGCAGCACTTGCTCGTAGAGCTTACGAACGTTGCTTGCGTCGTGCGACAAGATGCGGACGGTTACCGCATTGCTGCTGGCGTGACCATCGCTCGCCTGGTAGGTGAACTCGTCGAGCCCATGGAAGCTCGCGTTCGGGGTGTAGTTGAAAGAACCGTCGGCGTGCAGCAGCAGCGTGCCGTGGCTGGGCGCGGCAACAAGCACGGCGGTCAGCGAGTTGCCGTCCGGATCCGTGTCGTTGCTCAACACGCCCAGAGCCGCCGTCGCGGAGCTGCTTTGGGCGTAGCTGATTTCGATGAAGTCCGGCTGCGCGGCGGGCGCGGCATTGATATGGATTTCGAAGGTCTGAGACGCCGAAGTATCAGTGCCGCCATACAGCGTGCCGCCGTTGTCTTTCAACGTGACGGTCACATTCGCCACGCCGTATTGCCCGGGCGCCGGCGTAAAGCTCAGCGCGCCCGTCGTTGGATTGATCGAGGGCTGCACGGCGAACAACGCGTTGTTGTCGTTTTGAACGGTAAAGCTGAGCGTCTGGCCGGACTCATTGGCCGGCCCCGGGCTCATTTGTGCGGCCCAATTGGAGACGACCTGGCCGCCGCTGTTCTCGTTGACGTACACATCGCCGGCCTGCAGCGAGAAGCTGGGAGCGTGGTTAACCAGCCGCGAGGTGATCGTGAACGACTGCGCCGGCGAGGTGTCAACGCCGCCGTTGGCCGTGCCGCCATTGTCGTGCAATTGCACGTTTAAGTGCGCCGTGCCGACGGCGTCGGGGGCCAGCGTGAAGCTGAGATTGCCGTTGCTCGGATCGATGCTGGGCTTCACGGCGAACAACGCGGGATTGTCGTCCGTGATGATGAAGTTCACAGCCTGGACCGCTTCGTTCGGGCCGGCGCTGATATTCGTCGCCCAATTCAGCACGGGTTGCGGCGGGGAGTTCTCATTCAGTGCAATATCCGGTCCGATGGTGAAGCTGGGAGCGTCGTTGACCGGACGCACGTTGACTTTGAACGTCTGTGCAGCCGAGGTGTCGGCGCCGCCGAAGGCCGTGCCGCCGTTGTCGTGCAGCGTGACCGAGACGTTGGCGACTCCGCTCATATTGGGCGCCAAGGTATAGGTCAGCGTACCGGATGAATTGATCGCCGGCGGAATGGTGAACAAACCGGGGTTGTCCGTCGTGACGATGAAATTGAGCTGCTGCGTCGCTTCCACCGAACCGGGGCCCGGATTGATGTTCGTCGCCCAGTTGGGGATGGTCTGCGCCGGGGCGTCTTCGTCAAGCGTCTGGTTCGGACCGGCCGTAAAGGTTGGCGCGTGGTTGACCAGATTGATGTGGATATGGAACGTCTGCGCTGCGGTATGGTCGATGCCGCCGTTGGCCGTGCCGCCGTTATCGTAAAGCACCACGTGTACGTCCGTATCGCCGCTGGCGTTCAGCGCCGGAGTATACGTCAGGGTGCCCGTGCGGGCGTCGATCGTCGGTCCCGAGGCGAACAGGCTCGGATCGTCGGCCGTGACCTGGAAGGTCAGCGTCTGGCCGACCTCATTGTTGCCGACGCCCGGACTGATCTGCGTGGCCCAGTTCGCAATTGTCTGCGGCGGCGCGTTTTCATTGATCGTCTGATCCGGACCAAGGGTGAAGCTGGGAACATCGTTGACGAAATTGGCGGTGAGCTTGAAGGTCTGCGCGGGCGAGGTGTCTATGCCGCCGCTGGCCGTGCCGCCATTGTCGTGCAGCTTGACGGTCACGTTGGAAGAGCCGCTGAAATTTTGCACGAACTGGAACTGCAAAGTGCCCGTCGCCGGATCGATCGTCGGCTGCGTGGCGAACACGCTGGGATTGTCCGGCGTGATGATGAAGTTCAGAGTTTGACCCGCATCGCCGTTGCCGCGTCCCGGGCTGATGTTCGTGGCCCAGTGCGCAAACGTCTGCGGCGGATCGTCCTCATTGACCACAACGTCATTCCCCTTGGTGAAGGTAGGGACGTCGTTGATGAACTGGACGTTTACGGTGAACGTTTGCGTGAACGTGTCGACGCCTCCGTTGGCCGTGCCGCCATCGTCCGTCACCGTCACCGTGATGTGAGCCGTGCCCGAGGCGAAAGCATTCGGCGTGAAAGTCAATTTGCCCGTGGAATTCGGACTGGCGTAGGAAACCGCCGGATTGGGAATCAGGCTCGGATTGTCAGAAACGGCGGTAACGGCCAGGTTCTGAGACTCATTCAACCCGGCGGTTATACCCGACAAAACGACCTGTTGCTGGCCGGAGTTTTCCAGCAGGTTGAGCGTGGGAATTGCGGCAAGCGTCGGCGGATCGTTGATCTCTGTGACCTGCAAGGTCGTAATTTGCGAGGCCGACGTATCGACGCCGCCGTTGGCCGTGCCGCCGTTGTCCTTGGCGGTTACCGTGATGTGCGCCGTGCCGAACACGTTAGGCGCAAGCGTGAAGTGCAGGCTGGAAGCCGTCAC
>DASZUP010000647.1:0-4401 GCA_035547635.1 Pirellulales bacterium | reverse complement strand
CCCGGTCGCCATCCAACTGCTGCGCAACAGGCGACGCACGCGACGGATCAAGCGAAAGACGGGAGACGCATCCGGCGACTCCCGATCGTCGCCGTGAAATACATTCTGGTTCATGTCAGTTTGCTCCAGAATCGCGACAGGCCGCTCACTCGGTGATGGAAGAGTCATTCGCCCCGGTCATTTGCCCCACCCACGCCCCAGGCGTCATTTGACGGACTCGCTGCGCCAAGCTGACGTCGTCGTTGCGATTGCGGCCGCTCATGGTCGCCAACAGGAATTCGGCCGCAATCACGACAAACACGAAGAACAACAAGTATCGCCAGATCTCGCGTTCGTTGCCGATTGAGCCCAGCTCTTGTTCAGTCTCGGCCGTCGCATCGACGACCGACAACTTGACGCCCGGAAATAAATCCGCGAGTTCTTGCTCGTCGAGCGCGGCGAACTCAGATTCTTCGGGCGCCAGGTTGACGGCAAACGAAGTCTCGCCGCGCTTGGGCTGCTCGACGCGCCCACCCTTGACGTCAACGCGGTAGTATCCCTTTAGCGCCGTGGCTTCGTAGGCGGCCACCCAATGCGAGCCGGTCCGAGTAAACGTCAAGTCCGAAACTCGCCGCTGGACGTCGGTGATCTTCCCTTCGACCGGAGCCCATTCCGCCGCTACGGAGACCTCAGCCACGCCATCGGCCGGCACGACCGACGGCGTTTCCAGCGCCGAGCGCCGCTCGAGGCGGTTGACCATTCTCAACAACAGCGGAACGAACTCCGGCTTCAGCGACAAGTTGGTCCACCTGGCGTGCGCGGGAAACGCCGCCAGCATTACTCGTCCGTCGCGGAAGCGGCTCTCGACCAGCGCCGCCTCGGTGGCGGAAAACTTCGCTAACACCCAGCCCCCCGCCGAATTACTCAGCTGCAACGGAAAGCGGCGATAGAAATTCGACGTGGCCAGGTAACGCGCGTCGGGATCGTCGAACACGCTCAGCATCGGATGCGAAAAGTCGACTCCGGCGAATTGGGCGAAGGTTTCCGGCTTCTGCAGATCCCCGACGGGCTGCTTCATTTCGACCGGCACGAGCCGTTCGTTCAGCGGCCCCGGCACGGTCAATAACTGTTTGTTGTACTGATCGGCATTGACCCGGTCGCCGGGAAAAATGGCCAGGCCGCCGCCGGCGGAAACAAAGTCGTGCAGCAGGTTGAAATGCTGCTGGTTCAAGCCGCCACAGTTGGCCAGAATCGCGACGCTTGCGTTGCGCAGCCGCTCCGCGTCGAGCTGCCGCTCCTGAATCTCTTCGACCTCGAGCGACTGCACGTACTCTTTGCTCGGCGCCAACCCGGCCGCTTCCTGATCGGCTGATGCCGAATGCACCTGGTCCAGCGGCGAAGCCGGAGATTCATCCTCTTCGCCGTGCGCCGTCAAGGCCGTTCGCAAGTACAGGCCTTCGTTCTCGAACGGGTCGTTCGCCGGATGTCCGTTAACCAGCAGCACCTTGATCGGCGGAGAAACAGCCAGCGTGAACAGGAACCGGTCGTCGTCGGGGAAACGGTCCTCGTGAATCTCAAAGCGGCAGCGCCGCACACCTGGCTCCGTCGGCACGTAGATGATTTCTTTTTCCGCCGTATCGCCCGGCTTGATGGTCAGCGGAACGCGGGCAATTTCCTCCTCGTCGATGAACACGCCGACCGCCACGTCGACCATTTCGGTCGCCGAGTCATTCCTGACCCGCGGCCGCAGCGTCAGCGGCAAGCCGACGATCGCCCGATGTTCTCGCGGCGGCATGCCGGTCACGGCGCGGTTCTCCAGCGGCGCGTTCGAACCGACTTTGACCAGCACCACCCGGGCCTCGTCCGGAATCAAGCGGTCCGCGCCTTGCGTCGCCGCTTCGCGCCAGCCGGTGGCCTGGGCGTCGGTCAACAGGTAGATCGTCGGCGGCGTCGCCTGGCGGCCGCGAGCCTGAGCCAGTTGCGCCAGCGCCGCCAGCCAGTTGCCGCGAGCAGGGCTGGCCTGCAACCCTTCGATCTGCTCGCGGACCGTATCGGCCGCGGGACTGAACCGGCTGAAGACCTCTTGCGGCGTCGACGCCACCTTGACCAGCGTCAGCCGGTCCTCGGGAGACAAGCGTTCGGCCACCGACCACGCCGCCCGCTTCGCCCGGTCCAAGGCGGAACGACCGTCCGTCTGGGCGTTCATGCTGGCCGAGCAATCGACCAGCATGATCACGTCTCGACCGGCGCCGCCGCCAAACAACGCGCTCCAGTGACGGACCACCGGCCGGGCACAGATGGCGATCAGCAGCAGTAAAAACAGCGTGCGCAGAAAAGCGAGCAGGGCCTCCAGGAACTTGACCTGGCGGCGCTGCTGCACGTAAGTGTCAAACAAAAAGCGATAGGTGCTCAGTTCCACGGTGCGCAAGCGGTGGAGCGTGAGCAGGTGCAACACGACGGGGATGGCCGCCAGCGGCAGGAGATAGAGAAGTCCGGCATTTACCATTTCCATGGCCGACCTCCTTTATCCTATGCGAGAGCGTTTATCGAGGCAGGCGGCCAGAGAGACGTCGTACGGTTCTTTGGTATTGATCAGATTGTAGCCGATCCGCCGTTCCAGACAGTCCTTCTTGACGCGCTCGGTAAACGCCTTGATGCGAGCCAGGTAGTTGGCGCGCAGCGTCTTGGGATTCGCCGTCAACCGGCCGCCGCCTTCCATGTCCCTGAACCGCGTCAGACGGTCGAAGGGGAACGTCAGTTCCGCGTCGTCCAGCACATGGAACACCAGCACTTCGTGGCGGTCGTGGCGAAAGTGCTGCAAGCCGTGCGCGATAGACGCCTCGTCGTCGATCAAGTCGCTGATCAGGATCACCAGGCCGCGGCGTTTGATCCGCTCGGCCACCCGGTGCAACACCGCGCCGACGTTCGTCTCTTCGCCCGGCGCGACGTTCTCCAACACTTCGAGCACGCGGCGGAATTGCGTCGGCCGGGCCTTGGCCGGCAGGTGCAGCCGGACATCGGAGTCGAAGAGCGTGAGACCGACCGCGTCGTTCTGCCGCAACAGCAAGTACGTCAGCGCTGCCGCCAGGTAGCTGCCGTATTCCAGCTTGCTGAGCTTGCCGCTGCGGAAGTTCATCGAGTTCGAGCAGTCCAGCAGAATATGGGCGCGGAGATTGGTCTCGTCTTCGAACAGTTTGACGAAGTACTTATCATTGCGGGCCAGGATGCGCCAGTCCAGCGTGCGCAGTTCGTCGCCGGGGGTGTACGCTCGGTGATCGAGATATTCGACGGAAAAGCCATGGTAAGGGCTGCGGTGGCGGCCTGTAAGAAATCCTTCCACCACCTGGCGGGCGACCAGTTCCATGCGGCCGACGCGAGCCAGGCCTTCGGGATCCAGGAAACGATTCGCCATCAGCGGCCTACTCCATCGGCTCTCGCACCGTTTCGAACAGCTTTTCCACCACGTGATCGGCCGTCACGCCGTCGCTGTCGGCGGTGAAGCTGGTGACCAGCCGGTGACGCATCACCGGGCGGGCCACGTAGCGAATGTCTTCGGTCGAGACGTGCACGCGGCCGTCGAGCACGGCATGCGCCTTAGCGCCGAGCAGCAAGGCCTGGCAGGCTCGCGTGCCGGCGCCCCAGGTCAGATACTTGTTCACGAAGTCGGGCGCTTCCTCGGAACCGGGCCGCGTGGCGCGGACCAGGCTGACGGCATAAGTCGAAACGCTGCGCGCGATCAGCACCTTGCGCACGATCCGCTGCAAGTTCAAAATCGCCGCGCGGTCAAGGATCGGCGCAAGCGCCGGCGGCTCGCTGCTGGTGGTCGTTTCGGCGATCGTCAATTCTTCGTCGAAGCTGGGATACCCTACCAGAATCTTGAACATGAACCGGTCGAGCTGCGCTTCAGGCAACGGATAAGTTCCTTCCTGCTCGATCGGGTTCTGCGTGCCAAGCACCAGGAATGGCTTTTCCAGCTCAAAGTCCTCTCCGGCGATCGTGACCTTGTACTCCTGCATGGCCTGCAACAGCGCCGCTTGCGTTTTGGGGGGCGTGCGGTTGATTTCGTCCCCCAACAAGATATTGGCGAAGATCGGCCCTTTGACGAACCGCATTCGACGCCGGCCGGTGCCTTCTTCTTCGTCCAGGATCTCAGTGCCGGTAATGTCCGAGGGCATCAAGTCGGGCGTGAACTGAATGCGGCGGAAATTCAATGAGAGCAGTTGCGAGATGCAGGAAATCATCAACGTCTTGGCCAGGCCCGGCACGCCTTCCAGGATGCAGTGCCCTTGGCAAAACAGCGCGATCAATACCTGCTTGAGCGCCTCTTGCTGGCCGACGATGATCCGCCCCAATTGTTCGGTCATCTTGTGATACGCTTCGGTAAGCTGCTCCGCAGCCCGAATATCCGATTGCTCCAGTGGA
>DASZUP010000646.1:0-5662 GCA_035547635.1 Pirellulales bacterium | reverse complement strand
CGGCGTGAGCTGGCAACTGTACGATGCTCTGCGCGAGATTGAGGACAACTGGCACGTCAAGATGACCTACGATCGGGGGCAGTTGGAATTGACGCCGCCATCTGGCAAGCAGTCTCTCAGGCCGATTGGCCGCTTGATCGGAACCCTGACGGATGAACTAAATATCCCGCTGCGGAGTCTGAGGGCGACGACCTGGAAGCGAAAACAGCAGGAGTTCGCGTTGGAAGCGGATGAATGCTACTACATCAAATGCGAACCAGCCATCCGCGCCGAACCTGAGATCGACGGCGCCAGCGATCCGCCGCCTGACCTGGCGATCGAGTCCGAAGTCAGCCGAAAAGCCATCAATAAAATGTCGCTTTACGCGATGCTCGGCGTGGCGGAAGTCTGGCGTTTTGACGGCGACCGTCTGCAGGCTTTTCAGTTGATGTCCGACGGCAAATACACCGAGTGCGACCGGAGCGTCAATTTGCCGTTTTTGAGCATTGCGGACTTGTCTCATTTCCTGCGGCCCCACAACGACGTGGGCGAAACCGCCTGGATCCGCTCGTTCCGGGATTGGGTGCGTGAAACTTACGGCGACAAACAGGTCCCGTAATCGGCTCCTGAGATGCTGACCGCACGGTGGCAACTCTTCGTTTTCCACGGGCTGCCGAGGGGATAAACGCACGAGGCGGCACAATCTCGTTCTCTCGCCGGCGCGGGCGAGTCTGAACAGCAAGATTTGAACAGAAGGCAAGGAAGAGAACGAAGGAGCTTGGGCGAGATCGCCCCCCTGCACCATCTTCGTTTCCTTCGTTCCCTTCTGTGCAATCCAGGCCTCGCCCCAAGAGTTTCGCCGCCCAGTTCGCCTTTCTCTCTCGCAGTTTCCCTGTGCTCAAGTTGCTCCCCCTCCCTGCCGTCTGCGGCCGCGGCTATCATCAGTTGCATGACTCTCGCTCAATACGATTTCGATGTCGTCGTCGTCGGCGCCGGCCATGCCGGGACCGAGGCGGCCATGGCCGCCGCACGACTGGGCGCCAAGACGGCCTTGCTCACGACCAGCCTGGATACGGTCGGCCAGATGAGCTGCAACCCGGCCATCGGCGGCGTAGCCAAGGGGCAAATCGTCCGCGAGATCGACGCCCTGGGGGGCGTGATGGGCCTGGCGACCGATGCCACCGGCATCCAGTTCCGGCTGCTCAATCGCCGCAAGGGCCCGGCCATGCACAGTCCCCGGGCCCAGGCCGACAAAAAGGCCTACCAGTTCGAAATCAAGCGACTCGTCGAGCACCAGCCGAACCTGTCGCTGCGGCAGGAAGTGGTGGAAGACCTGCTCGTCGAGACGCACGGCGAGCGAGCGCAGATTGCCGGCGTGCGCGTGCGAGGCGAGGCAACGTATCTCGCCCGGTCGGTGATTCTGACGACCGGCACCTTCCTGCAAGCACTCATGCACACCGGCGAGGCCAAGACGCCCGGCGGCCGCGCCGGAGAAGGAACCACCGCCGGCATTTCGGCCGCCTTGCGCCGCTTGGGTTTCGAGCTGCAGCGGTTCAAAACCGGCACCCCGCCGCGGCTGAACGGCCGCACAATCGATTATACCCGCACCGAATTGCAGCCGGGCGACGACGATCCGCAGCCTTTCTCGTTCATGACGGACCGGCTGCCGCACGAGCAGATGCCCTGCTGGATCGCCCATACCAACGCAGCCGTCCATGAGTTGATCCGCGCCAACCTGCATCGGGCGCCGATGTATTCCGGTCAGATTCGCTCCAGCGGGCCCCGTTATTGCCCGTCGATCGAGGATAAGGTGGTCCGCTTTGCCGACAAGGACCAGCACCAGTTGTTCCTGGAGCCCGAAGGCCGCAACACGCTGGAAGTTTACGTCAACGGCATTTCGACCAGCCTGCCGCGCGACGTGCAAGACGCCATGTTCCGGCTGATTCCCGGCTTGGAGCAGGCCGAGATCATGCGCTACGGCTATGCCGTCGAGTACGATTTCTCTCCCCCCGAGCAGTTGCGGCCCAGCCTGGAAACCAAAGGCGTGGCGGGGCTCTACTTTGCCGGGCAGCTCAACGGCACCACCGGTTACGAAGAAGCGGGCGCGCAAGGCTTGATCGCCGGCGTCAACGCTGCGCTGGCCCAGCGCGGCGAAGAGCCGCTGGTGCTATCGCGAGATCAGGCCTACATCGGCGTGCTGGTCGACGACCTGGTGACGCGCGGCGTCGACGAACCGTACCGCATGTTCACCAGCCGGGCCGAATACCGTTTGCGATTGCGTCACGACAACGCCGATCGCCGCCTCACTCCGCTGGCGCGCCGGCTCGGATTGATCGACAATGATCGCTGGGAGCGCTTCGAGCGGAAAGAAGCCGAGATCACCCGCGTCAGCCAACTGCTGGAAAAGACCCGTTGGGAGCAGGCAAATCTGGGCAAGTTGCTGCGGCGCCCCGAGTCAACCTGGGAAGACGTCGTGAGCCGGCTGCCGGAGCTCGCCGCCTTGCCGCGAGAGGTGGCCGAGCAAGTCACCCGCGACGCCAAGTATGCGGGCTACCTGGCCCGTGAAGATCTCGATGCCGAGCGACAGCGGCGGCTGGCCGACAAGCGAATTCCCGACGGCTTCGATTTCGCCGGCATTCGCCAGTTGCGAACCGAAGCCCGCGAAAAGCTGGCCCGCGTGCAGCCGACCAGCCTGGCCCAAGCGGGCCGGATCAGCGGCATCACCCCTGCCGACCTGGCCTTGGTGATGGTGCATCTGGAAGGTCGCCGCAGCGGCTGAGCCGGACGCTGCACCGAACAGTTACGGCGAATCGCAAGCACACCAACCCGATGCGTGAGCGAGGGCCTTCAGGAAAGCACACCAACCCGACGCGTGAGCGAGGGCCTTCAGGAAAGCACACCAACCCGACGCGCAAGCGAGGGCTTTCCCCGCGACCTCCTTGTCATTCCCTCGCTTGCGCTTCGGGTTGGTGTCGGCCGTGCGTATTACGGGTTAAAACGACGTTTCCCGGTCGTTCACAGCCTGCCCTTTTTCACCTGACTTGACCGCCTCAAACGACCCCCAAAAACTCGCAACCCGGGCCAGCCAGATTATTTGCAATTCCATAAGTCGTTTAGTGGTTTTGGCTTATGCAGAAAATATCAATATTGACTCAGTTAGCCAGTTGGCTATAATTCCCGCGCATGGCAAATTCGGTAAGCCTGGAAGGAATGGATAAGGCTGTCGAATGCAAAAGGCCTGGGGGCTAGATGGTTTACGGACACAGCGTGCTAAGGGCTAAGTTCCGCATTGGCGTTACACGGAGGATTAGGAACTTCCGGTAGTCATTTTTGGGCGAGTCGCCCGCCGGAGGTCCCGCTGAGACTAGCCTCACCATCGGCTAGGAAGAAGGGTGGTTAGCAGTTATGAAAACTGTGTTCACGACAGGTGAAGCGGCGAAGATCTGCAAGGTCAGCCAGCAAACGATCATCCGCTGCTTTGATTCCGGTCAACTGAAGGGATTCCGCGTGCCGGGCAGCCGGTTCCGCCGCATTCCGCGCGACCAGTTGTTCCACTTCATGCGCGACAACGGCATTCCGACCGACGCGTTGGAAAGCGGCAAGCGCAAGGTGCTGCTGGTCGACGACGACGAAGAGCTCGTGGAACTGATCACCGACGTGCTGGAGCGCGACGGTCGTTTCGAAATCCGCACCGCGAACAACGGCTTCGACGCCGGCATGATGGTCAAGGAATATCGCCCCGACCTGATCGTGCTGGACGTCATGCTGCCGGACATCAACGGCAAGGAAGTCTGCCAGCGGGTCCGCAGCGACAGCACGATGGACGAAGTGCGGATCATCTGCATCTCGGGCATGGTCGAAGAGGACAAGATCGACGACCTGCGGGCCTCCGGAGCGAACGACTTTTTGCACAAGCCGTTCGAGGTGGAAGCTCTGCTCGACCGGATGTGCGCCCTGCTCGACATGGAAACGGCTTCGGCCCGTTAACGCGTCGTCGTGCCGCCGGCTGAGCAAGAAAGCAAGGAAGGCTTGCCGTCCATGCTCTGGTCGCCTGCTCTTTGGTCCGGCGGAGATTGCCGGCGCTTGCCGTTGGCAAGCGTTTCCGGCTTTGCTTTGATCGACGTCTTATTGCAGCGCCCCGCCAAGCAGGCTGTGGGGCGGCTGCTTCGAGCCGTCCAGTCCGATCCGGGCCTGGCGTTGTGGGTGGCGTGCCGAGCGTCGCTCGATGCCGCCGAGCCGCTGGGCGCCGCCGACGAGGCGGCGCGTTGGCTGGTCGAGCGCGGGGGCGAAGGCTTGATCTGGCCGGACGAGACTCCGCAGCGGCCTGGTGCGGCAACCGCTGAGCAGACGATTCGACTCGCGGTTTCCGCGCGTGAAACCGCAGTGCTGGCGCGAGAGTTGGCCGTCCATCGCGGAGCGGCGCCCTCCGCCGCCGAGCAGGCTTACTGGCTGGGCTTGTTGTACGATGCCGACCCATGGCTCGCCTTAGACGCCCCTGCCGCAACGGAAACGGCGCCCGAGGCTGCGGATCGGCAGGAGCGACCGAGCGGACTCAATTTCTTGCCGGCCTGGCTGAGCGAATCGCTGGCAGGCCTGTCGCCGGACGATCCGGTGAAGTTGGCGCGTGAGATTCTCTCGGGCCGCGCGGAAATGCCGGGCGAACTCCATTTTGACCGGCAGGCGGTAGCCGCGCAGGCCCGCGAAACGTTGACCTCGAACGCCGACGAGCTGCTGCCGCTCCTACCGCTGCTATCGCACAAGCTGACTCGCCTGCGCGAGCTGGAAACTCAATTCCAGGAACGTCTCGAAGCGGACCGCCTCGAAGCGATGGCCGAGCTCGCCGCCGGGGCCGGGCACGAGATCAACAACCCGATCGCCGTAATCGCCGGCCGCGCGCAGTTGTTTCTGCGCGAAGAGCGCGACCCGGAGCGCCGCCGAGAGCTGGCCGTGATGAACGGCCAGGCGATGCGGGTTTACGAGATGATCTCGGACATGATGCTCTTCGCCCGGCCTCCGCAGCCGAAACTCGCCGACTGCGACCTGGCTGCACTCACCACGCGCGTGCTGGCAGAGCTGGCGCCCGCACTGGCCGAACGGCGGATCGCAACCGAGAGCGAAGGGACCGGCGAGCCGCTGGTGATTCAAGCCGATCCTGACCAGCTCGGCGTGGCGCTGAAGGCGCTCTTGGAGAACGCCCTGGAGTCGATGCCGCAAGGCGGCCGCATCGACGTACGCCTGCGCCGAATCTCACCCGCCGCGTGCAACGGCGACTCGGGCGGTCAGATCGAACTGGTCGTTCGCGACAACGGCCCCGGCATTTCCCCGGAAATCCGCCTGCGAATGTTCGATCCGTTTTACTCCGGCCGGTCCGCCGGCCGCGGCCTCGGCATGGGCCTCTCCAAATGCTGGCGGATCATCACCAACCACGGCGGCCGCATCGAGGTCGAGAGCGAGTTAGGCCGCGGCGCCACGTTCATTATCTGTTTGCCTGTCGCGGCTGATAGGCTGAAGTCAGCGGCCGGAAATCGCGCTGACGGGTAAGCGTATCCCGTCTCATCCTCGTTCATTTTTTCGCTGCTTGAGCGGCGGCCTCGCCTTTTCTATGCGCATTGTTTGCACGGCGGTTGCGATCTAATAGACTGAACGTGTGGCGTTTACGCCACCATGGTCCGCGCGAGCGCCA
>DASZUP010000645.1:0-19668 GCA_035547635.1 Pirellulales bacterium | reverse complement strand
CAAACGCGGAACAGGAAGAAAGGGTTGCGGTCACGACCGGTTTCTAGCTGACCAATCAGCGCTCCCCCGGGACGAGCCCGGAGGTGGGGGAGCGGTGTGAAGCCGGCACAATGCCACAGCCCCTCTCCGAACGCGAGATGCCCTCATGTGCACAGCCCGCCTGTCTAGAACCCGTCTTGGATTTCCTCTCCGCCCGCCTTGGTGCACAGCGCTTTGAGAACGTCTATGGGCGTCGTTTCGGAAAGCGTCTGGGTATGGCCGTCGGCAAAGAGGGCGATCACGACGCCCGGATGCGCGCTGGAGATCCCTCCGCCCTGCTTTGCGTTGATACCCTGCGATACCGCCGAGAACGGCAAGTCCCGCGGTTCCATCCAGTTGATCTTGGCGTCGGCAACTTCGACGACCGCGATAGTCATCGAAGCGCCGTCTTTGATTTCGCTGAACGTCACGCCGTGATCGGCCTTCCACATAGTCTCTGGGCCCACGATGGCAACGTAATTGGTGGTCGCGCCCTTGTTGGGCGTGTCGCTTGGACAGCGGAAAACAGACGGTAATGTCTTCGCCATCAGCAAGTTGTGCGGGCCGTTCCAAGGTTCGTTGAAATCGTATTGGTCGTAGAGCGCCTTGTGCTCGATGAACGGCAGGATCAGCACCCGCCAACTGTGCATCGGCTTGCCGTTTTCGTCGGTCAGATAGGCCGGCGGGAAGCAACCGTAAAAGTCGGCGTAGTTCTGCAAGCCCAGGCCAATCTGTTTGAGATTGCTCGTGCATTGCGATCTTCTCGCCGCTATGTATGGCGACTCATCGAACGCAGGCAACAGACAACCGGTCAGCAGCAACAGAAGTATTGTCGATACCACGCGGTCTCCGAACCGCATTTCCGGTTTGACGGAGATCGCGATCAGTGCGGCGAGCAGCAAAAAGCCAACGAAACCTTTGATGCCAAACCAGACGCCGGCGGCAAACAACGCCGCAAACGCCGCCGTGATCGCCAGAATGGTTTTCAGGCCGAATTGCAGCGGCGGAGCGGGCGTGTTTTCTGGATTCATGCGGCTGTACACAATGATGGATGGTCGGGCTTCGCCGCAACGAAGGGTGATTCGCGGACGTGTTCGCTTGCGTCAGCCTATTATACAGAAAGCACGCCCGAACCGAGTAACCGCTGCTTTGCCATATCTCAATCTTGGGATTCGCGGGGAAAAATCGAGGCTCAGCGAAGCCTCGCGTCACTGGGGCATCGCTTCGCTCTGCCGCCAGCCACCCGGGTTGCTGCAATTAGCCAAACCGAAGACGTCAAACTGACGAATCGCTAGTTTTACGCGAAAGACGTTGCCGTTTGCTCCGAGCGAGTCGCCCGAGCGATGGCGCTCAACCGAGATCCCGAATCGGCCGGCCGGGACAAATCCGCTGCTCGATCCGCTGGAACTCGTCGAAGTAAGGCAGCGAAATGTCGACGCCCAGGTGCGAAAGAATCGTGGCGGCCAGGTCGGCGGGCGAGACTGGCTTGTCGTCGACGTAACCGCCCGACTTGTTCGTGGCGCCGTAGACTTGTCCGCCGCGCACGCCGCCGCCAGCCAGCAGCACCGTGAAGGCGTGGGGCCAGTGGTCGCGGCCCGTCGGTTGCGTCATGCCGTTCTGCACGAACTGGCCGATCTTGGGCGTGCGACCGAACTCGCCGGTGACGACGACCAGCGTCGAATCCAACAAGCCCCGCTCGTGCAGGTCTTCCAGAAACGCCGCGAAGGCCCGGTCGAAAATCGGGCAGAGATGGTTCTTCAGCTTGGGGAAGTTCTCGTGATGCGTGTCCCAGAAGGGCGAGACCTTGTCGTGCTTGCTCTCATCGTCCCAGTTGACGGTAATCAGCGACCCGCCCGCTTCGACCAGCCGCCGCGCCAGCAACAAACTCTGGCCGAGCTTGGTGTATCCGTAGCGCTCGCGCATCGCCGCCGTCTCTTGCTGCAACGCGAACGCGCGGCGGATCGGCTGTTGGGCCAGCAACGAGAAGGCCGTTTCGCGCTGCGCGGCGAAATCAGCCGTCGCCTGGCCGCCGGCGAGCGGCGAGCCGGCGCCTGACGCAAGCTCGAACAACAGCTCCCGGCGACGAGCAAGCCGGTGGTCCGTGATCTCGTCCTGGCTCTTGAGGCCCTGGACTTCGAAATCAACCTGGCTCGGGTCGCCGTCGATCAACAGAGCGTTGAAGCTTTCGCCCATCCGGCCGCCGGTCTGACCCGCGATTCGCTTTGCCTGCCCGTCGAACTGCGAATACCAGGGCAACACGATCGACGGCGGCAAGCCGCTGCCGGTCGCGGCAAACCGCATGGCCAGCGAACTGAGCGAAGGCCAATCCTCCGGCCGGGCCTGATCCGTGGTCGGCGGGCCGAAATACTCGCGGCCCGTGTACATCTCGCTGCAGGCCGGCCCGTGAACCGGCATGTGATGCGTCATCGAACGCAGCAAACAGAGCTTGTCCGTCTGGCGGGCCAGCAGCGGCAGGTGCTGGCACAGTTGCAGGCCGGGCGTCTTGGTGGCGACCGGCTTGAACTCGCCGCGAATCTCGACCGGCGCCTCGGGCTTCATGTCCCACAGATCGATATGGCTCGGTCCGCCGAACAGGAACACAAACACGCACGAATGATGTCGGCGGGCGGCAGCGACGCCATCGCCGGCAGAAGCAGCACGGAGCGCCGTGAGCTGGGCCGACGACAACCCAAACAAAGACAGGCCGCCCAGGCGAAGCAATTCGCGACGCGAGATGCGCCGGTCGCCGTCGGCGGAAAGGCCGCTTGTCGAAAGGCTGCACTTCGGAAGTTCAAAGAGGGAGAACATATCGATCGCCCAAATGGCACGCCTGTTCGCCTCGACTGTGGCAACGTCGATTGTATCGTTCCCGCCCAAAGGCTTGAACGCATAGCTAGGGAGATCTCATTGCGATTCGCTTAGGAACTCGCCGCTCGGTCAAGAACGTTTAGGAATACCGTCGAATTCTGCTATGCTCACAGCGTCAGCGCGGCGAGATCGCGCTGGCCGTCATCGAACGCTGGAGGTTCGGCCATGTTGAGGATCGAAGGGAGCGGATCGCGATATTGCGACGGAATCACGCGTCGCAACTTTCTGCAGATTGGCGGACTGGCGATGGGCGGCGCTTCGCTTCCCGAATTGCTGCGAGCCGAAGCTCAATCGGGCCGGCGTTCGTCGCACAAGGCCGTGATCATGATCTTCCTGTCCGGCGGACCGCCGCACCAGGATTTGATCGACTTGAAGCCCGAGGCGCCGATCGAGATTCGCGGCGAGTTCAGCCCCATCGCCACGAACGTGCCGGGCATCGAAATCTGCGAGCTGCTGCCGCAGTTGGCCTCGATGATGGACAAGTTCGCGGCCATCCGTTCGATCGTCGGCTCCGAAGGCGCCCACGCGGCCTTTCAATGCCTCACCGCGCGAAAGCGCAATCCGCAGCCGCCCGGCGGCTGGCCGGCGTTTGGCTCGTTCGTCTCCAAGCTGCAAGGCCCGACGCAGCCGTCGATCCCGCCGTTCGTCAGCTTGTCTCCCAAGATGCGTTCGGCGGCCTGGTCGGATCCCGGCCAGCCCGGCTACCTGGGCATCGCTCACGCTCCGTTCAAGCCCAGCGCCGAAGGGCGGGCAGACATGGTGCTCAACGGCGTCACACTGGACCGTCTGCACGACCGGCAGGCGCTGCTGGCCAGCTTCGACCGTTTCCGCCGCGAAGCCGACTCGTCCGGCGCCATGCAGGGGCTGGACGCGTTCAACCAGCAGGCGCTCGGCATCCTGACTTCCAGCCGCCTGGCCGAGGCGCTCGATCTTTCGCGCGAAGACCGCCGGGTGCGCGACCGCTACGGCTACGGTTCCGAAAAGCCGGCCGGCTATGGCGACGCCGGGCCGCTGCTGAACACGTATTTCCTCACCGCTCGCCGCCTGATAGAAGCGGGCGTCCGCTGCGTAACGCTGGCCTACGGCCGCTGGGACTGGCACGGCAAACCGTACGGCACGACGTTTGAAAACTCACGCGACCACATGCCGATGCTCGATCAAGGGCTATCGGCGCTGGTCGAAGATCTGCACGAACGCGGGCTGGACCGCGACGTTTCGGTCGTGGTCTGGGGCGAGTTCGGCCGCACGCCGAAGATCAACGCCAACGGCGGCCGCGATCACTGGCCGCCCGTCAGTTGCGCACTGCTGTCCGGCGGCGGCATGCGCACCGGCCAGGTCATCGGTTCGACAAACCGCTTGGGCGAGTACGCGAAGGACCGGCCCGTGACGTTTCAGGAGGTCTTCGCCACGCTCTATCACAATCTGGGCATCGACGTGAACACGGCCACCGTAACCGACCTGGCCGGCCGCCCGCAGTATCCGGTCGACCACGTCCAGCCGATCCGCGAATTGATTTAAGCGCGGAGCTGATTTCCCAGTAGCGGAAGTCGTGAGACTTCCGTCGCGGCTGCCACGGTTCTCGAATTGCTCATGGCGCTTGAGCGGTAGGGTGCATCCATCGGAATCTTCACAGATTCCGCTACAGTGGACGACTTCAGCCTAAGAACCGCCGGATCACGTTGGCGGTGATCTTGGATACGGCGTCGTCGACCAGCACGCAACTGGGCCAGGCGATGGAACCGACGGAAAAGACTTCGCCGCCGCTGGCCGTGTCGTAATAGATCATCTCGGCGCCGCCGTTGTCGCAATTCGTTCCCTTGGCCAGCAACTTGACGTTGCGCGGCGAGCTGGGCGAGATCTTGTCAGTCTCGTGCGCCGAAGCGCCGCCGGCGCAGCGCCGGTGCTGACTGTGCAGGCCGAACAGTTCGTCTCGCTTCAATCCCGTGCCGGCGAAGGCCCAGTGGTCGGCCTCGATCACTTTATACGGCGCTCCGGTCATGGCGCCCGCCTCGGTGTAGACCACGCCCAGCAGGTTGGCTTCCGACTCGTAGCGCAGATGGAAGCGGCTGTCGAGCTTGCGACGGTCCATTTCTCGCGAGTCGCCGTTGCGGCAGATCATCGTGGAGGAGTCGACGAACTCGACTTCGCAGTTCAGCCCGTTGCCGCCCAGGTAGATGAGTTTGCCCCCTTCTTCGTTGACCCAGCGCTTGAGCCGGTCGTACATCTTCCGCGACCAATATTCCGGATGCGTGGAAAGGATTAGCACGCGGTAGTCGGCCAGGTTGAAGTCATCGAAATGGAACTGGGTCTCGCCGTACAAGTCGTATGCCAACCCGACGCGCTCGAGCCACGAGAGCAGCCGCCACTCGGCCGAGGCGAGGTGGCAGGCCGCGCGGCCTTCGATCGGGTCGGTCGGCTCCTCGCCGGGGGCAATGGAGTTGATCGGTTCGGGCCGGTCGAACGAGAGCGGGTCGTAATCGTCGGTGTCGTAGTGCAGATGATTGGGATCGGTGTAGCGCTTCAATTCCTGTCGCGAATTGACCGTGGGCGTGGGCGGGAAACGGTCGGCGTGGATGTAATTGCTGCGGCCGCCGAAGCTGTTGTAGGCGTTCCAGGTCATGTTGGATGCCAACACCGCTAGTTTGCTGGTCGGCTTGACCGGCGCCACGATCCAGGGAAATGAGAAGTGCAGGCCCGACGCCGTGCGGGCGTGGAAGTAATACAGCCCGGTCCGTTCCGGCGCCTGGACCATCTGGCGATGGACCTTGATGTTGTAACCTTGCTTGTTCCAGGCAACGCCCGTCTGGGTGTAGTCTCCGTCGGGCGTAATCTGCATCGTGGCGCGCGGGCCGTGCTCGTCATGCCAGCCGAGATTGCGCACGAACTCCTTTTCGGCGCCGTAGCGCCACAGTTCCAACTGGTAAGCCTCGACCGAGTGGACGCGAAACTCTCCTTCTTCGCCGGTCTTCACCCATTTCGGCCAGACGTAGCCCAGCAGGCCGTCGGCGAGCAGGCGAAACTGATAAACCTGGCCCGGCTGCACGTCGAATTGCACACGTTTGCAGCCGTAGCCTTGCTTGTACAGCACGGCTTCGCAGGCGCCGTGCGTTAGCTCGGCATAGACCGCGCCGCTGGCGCGAGAACGCGCTTCGACACTGCGCCCGTCCTGCAGGAACTCCAGCATCACGTCGGGCAAGGCCACATATCGTTCATCGCTGACGTAGCCGATGAGCATGTTGGTCGTCTTTCAAAAACGTTGTGAAGGGATTTCGCTCAGTCACGCCCCATCGAGCGCTCAACCGGCAGGCTCTGACCGCAGCCGATGGCGAGCGGCGGCGTCGACGGCCGCGCGGTCGAGCGACAAGCGATGGTAGCGCCCGGCAATCCAGTCGCCCATTTGGTCGCAGTAGTGCGGACTTCCGGGATGCCCTGATTCACTGCCGGCGTCGACGGCCCACATCTCGGGCGGCTGCACCGACATGTCGACAATCATCCGGTAGCCGCCGGCCAGATTGGCCTGCCACTCGGCGTCGCCGCCGGTATTGCAGACGGTGTAAGGGTTGCCGCGGATCGGAAACGACGGCTGATCGAGCAAGCTGGCCAGGTCGCCGCGCGCGGTGAGCACGTGCCGTTGTTGGGTGCGGTGCAGCGCGCCCCAAGTCCACTGGCTGCGATCGGGGCCCAGCCGCGTGCCGATGGCGTCGAGCGCAGCGGCCAATGCGCTGCGCACGGCCGCTTCTCGCTTGCCGGAGCCGAACCAGTTAATGGCGTCGCCGTGCAGCAGTTGCACGGCCAGGCTGGGGGCGGCGGCGGACACCAGCGCCGCCGCTTCGCCGGAGAAATGCTCCTGGGCGACCGCGTGACACCAGTGCGTGAAAAACAGCTCGAAGATCAACGCCGCGCGCGAGTCGGGTTCCATCCGCCCGTCCCAGTTGCGAAGATCCTCCACGGCTTGCTGCAACGCCGGCTCCTTTGCGCCGGCCAGCAATTTCAGCAGCGAAGGCACGCAATCGACGGCCCGTTGATACAGAACGTCGAGTTGCATGGCGCCGATGTTATCGAGCGCCAGCTTGTCTCGCCCTTCGATCATCTCGCGAATCCGACGGGCTCGGTAACCGGCCGGCCAGACTCCGGCCAGCGGATAGGGGAAATCGTCGGGCGCCGGACGGTTATTGGCCGTAATGGCAAAACCTCGCGGCGGGTCGGCCAGCCGCGGCATGCCTTCGAACGGGATCAAACCTTCCCAGACGTGGTCCGGGTTCCAACCTTCCAGGTAACTGCGCGTCGCGAATTTACGCACCGGAATCCGCCCGACGGCTTGATAGCCGATGTGGCCCTCCACGTCGCAGAACACCAGGCAGAACGTGGGCACGATCCAGGGCCGCATCGCCTCGCGCAAAGCCTCGGCGGACGTGGCGCGGTCCATGCCCAACAACGCCTCCTGCCAGCCGCACGGATCCGAACCGAGCCAGCGCAGCGAGACCGGCTCGCTGCTGCGAAGCGCCGGCGGCAACAGCTCATCGATGATCGGACCGTGACGCGACGAGCGGATCGTTTTGCGGACCGGCTCGGCGTCGCGAACGCGAATGACCTCTTCGCGGGTTTGCGCGGGCTCCCATTGGCCGTCGAACAGGAAGCAGTCGGGATGCGCGGCGTCGATCTTTTCCTGGTACAAATTGCGCTGCGAACAAGCATTGTTGGTGCAGCCCCAGGCGACGGACTCGTTGCGGCCGAACATCACGCCCGGCATGCCGACGTAAGCCATGCCGGCCACGTTGAACGAGCCGCCGCACAGATGCACCTCGTACCAGCAGGAAACGGCGCCCAAGGCAATGTGCGGATCGCTGGCCAACAGCGGTTTGCCGGTGACCGTGCGCGGACCGGCTACGACCCAATTGTTGCTGCCTGGGGCGGGTTCTGCGGCGCCCCCCGTCCCCGAGAGCGATTCAAGCCCGCGCTGCACGCTGGGATACAGTCCTTGCGGAACGATGCTTTCCTCGTCGGCTTCTGCGCGAATGAATGCCTGGTACTGCGGCCCGTCGCCAAACTTGCGGCGCACCAGTTCCGGCACGGCAATGATCGGCAGCCGGCCGGTCAGATACCAGCGCAACTCACCGGCGATGGCCAGACTATCGACCGGCTGCCATGGTTCCGGCTTGTAATCGAGCAGGTCGAACTCGATCGGCGGCGCGTCGGCGCTGGCGGCAATGTAGGCGTTGACGCCTGCGGAAAAAGCATTCATTAGTTGACGGGCTTCGGCGCCCATGGCGGCCCATTCGGCCTCGGCGGTCGCCCCGAGATTGACGGTGCGAGCCACGAGATCCAGATCGAGCGATTCGGCGCCCAGCACCTCCGACAATCGTCCCAGCGCTCGGCGCCGCAGGTAATCAAGCTGAAACAGCCGGTCTTGCGCCATGGCATAGCCGAAGCCGTAGAACAAGGCCTCGTCGGTATCGGCCAGCAGGTGCGGAATGCCCCAAGTATCGCGGACGATTTCCACGGGGCCCACGGAATTCGCGGGGCCAGCGCCGCTGGTCACGGGCAGCCGCCGCTCGAGTTCGGCTTTCCACCAGGCGTCGAACTCTTCGCGGCTGATCTGCGCAGCGCTGCAGACGGAGGCAATAGATTCTCCGCGCCCCAGGCGGTGCAAGATTTCGAGCCCGGAAAGTTTCATCGGCATGTCAGTTCCTCTCGTATTCGAGCCGCCAGTGCGGCCGCCCGCGCATCGTCGAGATGCAGCGGATTCACCACTAGTTTTCCTTCACTCAATTTTCCGTGCCCCAGATAGCACGGGGGCGAGCCGCCGCGCAACCGCCGGCAGACTTCCAGCGCCGAACGGCCCAACGCGGCTTGGTCGACGGCAATTTCCAACAGCGGGAGCGGTTCGTCTTCGCCCCGATCGATGAACGTGCTGTGCGCCGCGCAGCCTTCCAGCGCCGCCGCGATACGCCGCAGATAATCTCGCTGCTGGGCGCGCTGGCGTTCGTAATCTCCGGCGGTGAACAGATCCAGCGCCTTGAGTAAGGCGACGATCTGCTCCTTGGAGACTTTGAAGCCGCGTCCCAGGCCGTGCCGCGGCATGCCCGGCAGCTTGGCCTTGTCGATCAGCTCCGCAGGCGGATCCCAGAGCTCGAAATGATCGTCCATGTCCAGCATGTGCAAGGCGGCGGCGCCAACCAGGTCTCGCCGTCCGCACAGAATACCGGTGGCCTGGGGGCCGCGAATCGCCTTGCCGCCGCTGAACGCGACCAGGTCGGCGCCGCTGGCAATGATCTGCTTCAAGTTCGCACGCGGCGGCAATTCACCCGCCGCATCGACCAGCACCGGCAAGCCGCGTGCATGTGCTCGAGCGACGAGCGTTTCCAGATCGGGTCGGGAATGGGGAGCGAAAACGTACAGCACGGCCGCCGTGCGGGGGCCAAAGACCGCTTCGTACTCCCAGACTTCCGCGCGCCGCACGCCCGCATTGGCGACGATCTCGTGGAACCCGACTTCAACGAGCCGGGCGCCGGCCGCGCGCACGGCATGGTCGTAGCCGTTGCGCTGTTCGCGCGCCATAACGAATTCGTTGGGCGAGAAGCCGTCGTCGTGCGGCAACCCTTCCATCCGGCGCAAATCGTAACCGCTCAGAATCGCTGCCGCACCGAGCGTGAGCGCCGCGGCGGCGCCTGCGGTGACCAGTCCAGCTTCCGCCCCGGTTGCCGCAGCAATCTTGCGGCAAGCCGCCGCTTGAAGCTGGTCCAGCGGAACCGCCTCGGCCGCGGCGGCGCAAAAGGCGTCGAGCACGGCCGCGGGCATGGGCGCGCCGCCCAAGCGGGTGACGGCGCCGGAAGCGTTGATGATCGGATCGACGCCTAGCTCTTCGTAGACTCCCACCTGCGTGCTCTCGGTTGGTCGGCGATAGTTCCCTCTGCCAGCGCCACGATCTTAACCGATGGCGCCGGCTAGAGTGAAGGAGTCGGCCGGCCGCGAGGCGTGAACTTCTGTAATGAATGGCAATCGGGAGCGACCAGGCCCCGGTTGCCGCCGGCGGACATCACGACTTCGGCCACGTAAATGCTGCCTTGCGAATCGGCCCAAATGCCGTGCGGCGCGAAGAAGTCGCCCGGCGCGCAGGGGTTCTGGCCGCCGCCCCAGCGAGCGCGAAGACGGCCTTGCGAGTCGAACACGCTGACGCGGCCGCCCGGAGCATCGGCCGAAGGCGCCACTGTGCCGGGCCATATGCCTGCGCGGTAGCCGAGTTCGGCCACATAGACGTCCCCGGCGGCATCGATGAATACCTGGCAGGGCCGGGCGACGTCAGTCCACTCCGTAAGGTACTCGCCTAGAGGAGTGAACAGTTGCAGGCGGCTATTCTCGCGGTCAGCCACATAGACCGTGCCTTGCCGGTCGACCGCAATTCCATGAGGCACATGGAATTGACCGGGAGCGGCGCCCGGCGAACCCCAGGAAAGCAGAAGACGCCCGTCCGGCGCGAACTTATGAACGCGCGCATTGCCATAGCCGTCGGCCACGTAGATTTCTCCCTCGGGCGAGAGAGCGATGTTGGTCGGATAGTGGAACGGTCCGCTGGGGCGAACGATCGTTCTATAGTCGACGCTGGTGGCGCCGGTATCCGAGGCCTTGCCGCGGACGCCGAGCGTAAGCAGCAACTCGCCCTCGGGCGTGAACTTGCGGACGGTATGATCGAGATCGTCCGTGCAGTAGACCGCATCGTCCGGGCCGACGAACACTCCGTGCGGCCGTGCGAATAAACCCTCGCCCCACGATCGCAGAAACGACCCGTCCGGGGCAAAGACCAGCATCGGGTGCTCGCCGCGATTGAAGACGTAGACCCGATCATGGCGGTCGCAGGCCACGGCCGTCGCTTCCGTCCAACTCCAGCCCTCCGGCAGGCGCGCCCAGTGGTCATCCGCGAGGTAAGGTTCGCCATTTACCGCTGCGTCCGAAGACGGCGGCTCCGTCGACGATTTCATGCGCGTGCTCCCTGCAATGAATGACTTGAGCGTGGCGGCAGCAATCTTCCCGCCGAATCCGTGCATTCTGTACACGGCCTCGTCGGTTTACCACCCTGCCGCGCAAGTAACGGCGCACGGAAGGATTTGCTGCGCGGCGAATGCTGCCCTTCGCGCGAGTCTCTCGGAAGGAAACCAGCGGCCGCGAGTCTAACCGACCAATTGGCAGTCCGCCTCGATCGTCTGCCTGGCGTTCCGCGGCGCGCCGGACGGAGCGGCGATCGGCAATTCCAGCGTGAAAGTCGCGCCGCACTGCGATCCGTCGCTGTGCACCGAGAGGCAGCCGCCCATTTCCCGGACGGCGATGGCGCAGCTGTGCAAGCCGAATCCGTGCCCGTGCGGCTTGGTGGTGAATCCGTGCGAAAAGATGCGTGTCAGGTTCTGCTTCGGTATGCCTGCGCCGTTGTCCTGGACCACGATTTGAAACCGCTGTTCGCCGCTCGGCCGGATCCGGCACGTCAGGCGTCGCTGTCCGCTCGGCATTTCGAGCAGCGCGTCTTTGGCGTTCCGGACCAGGTTGACCAGGATCTGCAGCAGTTTCTGCCGGTCAAGTTCGATCGCTGGCAGCCCTTCATATTCGCGAATCACCTCGATGCCGTGTTTTTCCAGCGACGAAGCCTCGAACGCCAAGGCCTCGTCCAGCGACTGGACTGCTTCGGTACGTTCTACAAACCCTCCGGCGCTGGCGTGCGATTGCTGCGCCGAGACGATCTTCTTCACGTGGTCGAGTCTCGAAGTCAGTGCATCCAACTCGGCTAGCACTTCGCCGTGTTCGTCCTGCAAACGTTTGGCCAATAACTTGAGAAAACCGGGCAATTGACGGCCGCGCGGATCGTTGGCGATGAAGTCTCCCAGGTCGTTTTCGTGCCGCTCCATCAGTTCCACCGCTTCGGCCAGATGCGAAACCTTGGAGCGGCGCACGCGGTCGGTCGCGATCGAACTCGAGACGTTGATGCTGTTCAGTACGTTGCCCACGTTGTGCAGCACGCTGGTGGCGACGTCCGCCATGCCGGCGCGGCGGGCGGCGGTCAGCAACTGCTGATGGGTCGCGGCAAGCTGCTTTTCGGCTCGCATCCGCACGCCGATCTGGTCGTGCAGTTCCCGCGTTCGCAACTGCACTTCTTCTTCGACAAGGTCGCGGGCTCGTTCCAGCCGCACCTGGTTCCGCGCGATCCGCTGCATGTCCGCCAGGCTTTGCCGTATGGACCAGGCGAGGAAGACGTCTTCGAAGAGCACCCAGGCCGCGTGTTCCAGCGATCGCCACGGGCTGGCGACCGCCACGCCATAGACGGACTCGGGCCACCACACGCCGCGCAGCGCATGGTCGACCGCCACGACGATCGTGGCCGTCACCAGCACGGGCCAGCGCCGGTACGAAGCCAGGATTGCCAGCGAGCCGAAGACGTGAAAGTGGGTCTCAATGCGGCCGCCGGTCAAATGGATCAGCAGCGCCGACCAGAGCGCCTGGGCCACGGCGATCACGTGGCGAGTCAGAACCGCCCCCGGATGCACGAGCGCCAGAAAGATGGGCAGGGCCGACAGGATCCCGCCCAACAAAAATGCCGACCAGACGTGAATGTGGACGGAACTTTCCATTCCGCTCCACGCCCGCGGCGAGAGCCACAACGCCGCAGCAATGGCGGCCAGCCATTGGAGTCCCATCAACCAGGCGAACATCCGGTCGGTGCGGACGGCGGTGGCGTGAAGCTGCTCGTCAACGTGCGCCGCAGCGTCTCGCTCGAACGAGTCGTCGCTGCACGGAATCCGCTCGACCGCTGCACGCATATCCTATTCCTCGATGAGCCGAGCCGGGCCGCCCTGGGCGGGCTCGAGCGGCAATCCGCAGCCGAAGGTCGGCGCCTCAACGACGTCTGCGACGCCGTCGAGAACCCAAGAGACGATCGCGTCCTCTCCGGCATTGTCGCCGGAGTGTCCGCGCGAGGCGGTGATGCCGCCGGCAAAACGCAATGCACCGCCTCGATCAAATAACAACGTTTGTCCGGAAGTGCGCGCGCCGAACCTCCGCGCTTCGCACCCGTCGACGTCCGCAGCCGGCCGAACGCCGGGAATGGCCGCGGCGGCCTTCCAGTACTCGAGCCGCTCCCAGTCCGCTCGCTCGTCGCCGGGCAGCGTCAGCACGACCTGCGCCTCCAGCCGCCCTCGGCAGCGCGTCATAATGCGCGCCAGTTCTTCGAGCGTGGCTCGGCTGCAAGGACAATACGGGTGAAGAAAAACCAGCAACGTGCAGCCGTCGGCGTTGAGCTTCAAGCGGCTCGATGCCGGCCATTCGCGCGGCGCGGGCGCCTGCCTTTCCGGAGTCGAGGCGTGAAGTTGCAGCCAGGCGAAGCCTGCCAGCAGGGCCAGCAGCCAAACGGCCAACAGCAGGTTCTGGCGGGCGGCAAAAGGCCGGTAAAGGGACATAGCGCGAAGCTCTCGCAGCGGCGGCGACTGGGCGCCCGTGCCTCGCTCGGCGCCTCCTTGAAAAGCTAGCTTACGGCGGCGCACAGGGTCGCCCCGATGATCGAAATAAGTCCCCCAGTCGAGCCTGTTCGCTACAAGTCGCACGGAGAAACCGCCGTTTTCGGTCAGAGTGCGGGGCGCTGCGATTTGGCGACCTATGGTAGTGCGGGGTCGCCGCCATCAGGTCCAATACGACGGGCGGAAGAACGCCGACAATCAGCCGCCGGCAACCAGGGGGGCCGAGCGTCTTCGATTTTCCGGCGAGTTTGCAAGTGGGTCTCGGAATGAACGATCAGCAGCCGCTTCAACGCAGTCCTCGCATCCTGGTCATCGACGACCAGGAAAACATACACGAAGACTACCGCAAGATCATCGGCAGGCATCGTGCAGGCGTCGACGAGTTGGACGCCGCCGCCCTCAGCTTGTTCGATCGAAAGCCGCTCGACAGCGAGACGCAGGACGAGGGATTTGATCTGGACTGCGCCTTCCAGGGCGAGCAAGGGCGCCAAATGGTGCAGCAGGCGCTCGATGAAGGCCGGCCGTACGCCATGGCGTTCGTCGATATTCGCATGCCGCCCGGCTGGGACGGCATCGAGACGGTCCGCAAGATCTGGGAGATCGATTCGGAAATCCTGATCGTCATCTGCTCCGCTTATTCCGATTATTCCTGGGAGCAGATGGTCCGCGAACTCGGACGCACCGACCGCTTTCTGATTCTCAAAAAGCCCTTCGATGTCGTGGAAGTGCGACAGTTTGCCATGGCGCTGACGCGGCGCTGGAGCCTGGCCCGGACCGACGACTTGACCGGCATCCTGAATCGGCGCTCGCTGCAGGAACAGCTCGAACGCGAATGGGCCAAGTCCGTTCGGTACGCGACGCCCCTGTCCTGCGTGATGCTCGATCTCGACCGCTTCAAGCAGATCAACGACTTGGAGGGGCACCAGGCGGGCGACGCGGTCTTAAAGTCGGTCGCCGCCGTCATTCAGCAGCGCTGCCGGGCCAGCGACCTGGCGTTTCGTTACGGCGGAGAGGAGTTTTGCATCCTGCTGCCGAATACGACCGAGGCGGAAGCCGCCAGGTGGGCCGAGCGAACTCGCGAGCTGATTGCAGCTACGCCGGCGACGTACGAATCCCGCTCGCTGCACGTCACCGCCAGCATGGGAGTCGCGGAGCGTATGCTCGATACGCGTTGTGCGACCGTGTTGGTCAACCTTGCCGACGAGGCCTTGCGAGTGGCCAAACAAGTCGGCCGGAATCGCGTGATTCGCGCTTCGGCGGCGGACTCCGCCTTTGCGCCCGGAGAACTGCTCCCCACGAGCGCAGGCAACCCGTTCCGCGGCGTGATCGCCGTTAATGTGATGTCGCCGCAAGTCGCCTCGCTGACTCGCCAGACCACCGTGGGCGAGGCCGCCCGATTTTTTCTCCAGCACGGCAGCCACTCGGCGCCCGTAGTCGACGACGAAGGCAAGCTGGTCGGAGTCGTCTCGGAAAAGGCCGTGTTGGGCGTCGTGCTTGCGCCGGAGGCCTGGACTCGGCCGATCGACCGCATCACGCAAGCAGACGTCGTTTCCTATGACCAGAACACGCCGATCGAAAGGATTTTCGACTTTCTCAGTCGGGTCTCGATGCGGCAGGTAATCATCGTCCAAGACGGCCGGCCCGTCGGAACCATCAGCCGGACCAGTTTGCTGCGCTGGTTCAGCAACTGGGCCCTCGCCCAGCGGCAAGCCCAGTCGGCCGGACGCGGCGAATCGGAAATCGAAACGCGGCTGCGGCTGATCGAGTCGATCCAATCGCTGGAAGCCCGCGCCACCCAGTTGGCGAACGAATTGGCTTCCTGGGATGCCGGCGGGCGGATGGAAGACGACTCGCAAGGCCCGGTTATCGGCAGCGTGGTTGCGATGCAGGATCTGCTCGCAGACATCATTGCGTTGTTCAGCATCCAGCGCGGCGGCCAGAAAACGACGAGAGAAGCTCGCGGAGTTCAAGGCGCGAATACGCTGAGCGGCGCCGGCTCTCCCGCTTGAGCGATCGGGCCGCGCGGATCGACGCGCGGGCAAAACTCCCGGGTTGAGCAAGTCGGTATTTGCCGCAGCTTGCCGGCCGGAATTGCGAGCAACCAGGAAGACAGCCTTGCTCGCTCTCCGGTATAATCCACTCTAAGACTGGCAGCTCGATCCGCGAGCTTCAGATAGCGCGTTTTTTGCCATCCAAGCAGACAGGAGTTCCCGACGCATGCGACGACGCGACTTTCTTACGGCGGCGGCGGCTACTGCGGCGCCGGCGATGATTCCGGGCCTGGTCTCAGCGGCTGACAAGAACCTCGGCCAGCAGCGCGACAAGCAGGCATGCTGCGGCGCCACCTATGCCTCTCCCGAGGAAGCCATGAAGGCGCCGCGCGAGAAGTTGCTGTACGCCACGGCGCTCTATGTCGGCACGGAAACCAAACAGCCCGACTACCTGGCGACCATTGACGTCGCTCCCGACTCGCCGACCTATTCGAAGGTCGTCCACCGCACGGCCATGCCGAACGTGGGCGACGAACTGCACCACTTCGGCTGGAATGCTTGCAGCAGTTGCCACGGCGATCCGGCTCGCTTACGACGGTTTATCGTCTTGCCGGGCCTGCTCTCCGGAAGAATTCATATTCTCGACGCGGCTGACCCGGCGGCGCCCAAGTTATCCAAGACCATCGAGCCGGAACGGATTGCCGCCGAGACGAACCTCAGCGCTCCGCATACGGTCCACTGCCTGGCATCAGGGCAGATCATGATTTCGATGCTCGGCGATGGCGAAGGCAACGCTCCGGGGGGCTTCTTGCTGCTGGACGATGACTTCAATATCGCCGGCCGCTGGGAAGCGAAGGATTCCGGCATGAAATACAATTACGATTTCTGGTATCAGCCGCGGCACAACGTGATGATCAGCAGCGAATGGGCTGCGCCGAACACGTTCCGCGGCGGCTTCAAGCTGGAAGACGTCAAGGCCGGCAAATACGGCAGCCAGCTTCATTTTTGGGATTGGTCGACGCACAAGCTTGCGCAATCGATCGACCTGGGCGCCGAAGGGCTGATCCCGCTGGAAGTGCGCTTTCATCACGATCCGGATAGCGCCCACGGCTTTGTCGGCGCCGCATTGTCCAGCAGTATGTGGCACTACCACAAGCAGGACGGCAAGTGGCAGGCGGACAAGATCATCCAGGTCGAACCTGTGGAAACCAAGGGCTGGCCGTTTGCCGTGCCCGGGTTGATTACGGATCTGGTGCTTTCCCTGGACGACCGCTTCCTGTACTTCTCCAACTGGCTGCACGGAGACCTGCGGCAGTATGACGTGAGCGATCCGGCCCGGCCGCGGCTGACCGGTCAGCTCTGGCTGGGGGGCGTGATCGGCAAGCCTTCGCAATTGAAAGGACGCAACGCGGCCGGCGGTCCGCAGATGCTGCAACTCAGCCTGGACGGCAAACGGCTGTATGTCACCAATTCGCTCTACAGCTCCTGGGACAACCAGTTCTATCCGCGGATGGCCAAGTCGGGCTCTTACCTGGTGCAGATCGAATGTGATACCGAGCGCGGGGGCATGCAGATCAACGAAGACTTTTTCGTCGATTTCGGCCAGGAGCCGGGCGGAGCTGCGCGGGCGCACGAGATGCGTTTTCCGGGTGGAGATTGCACGTCGGACATCTGGATTTAGGCCCGAGCCAGCGCTCGGCGCCGCTGCCGCCGAGCGGCGAATTTGTACGAAATGCTTTGCTGACCTCCGCCGGCGCTGTATGCTGACGGTGAGTCAACGCCATTTCCTTCGCGAGGCTGCTCCCCATGCCGAGTAGCGTTGCACAGAGCGACAAACGTCCTCGATTGCCGTATTCGCGGCGACCGCTGGGCGTCTTTTTTTTGCGCCCCTGTCCTTGCTCAATTTTTTCCATCAGGCTCAGGCCCCAAGGAGGACGACATGGCGGAATTGCGAGGGAACTTGCTCATCGGAGGCATGACGCTCAAAAACCTCTTGGGCAACATGAGCGAGGAGGCGCCGGCGCAAGGCGAGCAGTGGGGCGGAGAACTGTTCATCGACGAGGATCAAAGGCAATTCCTGGAGACGGAGCGACCGTATCGGCTGGAACTTGAAGACGGCCGAGCCGGCAAGATCGTCATCACGCGGTTCGAAAGCGTTTCCGGCCAGCCGAACCTGCACGCGGCTTTCAAAGGACTTTCGTCGTTTGAGGGCCAGCGTCTGAGTCTGGCATGGGACAAGCCCGTCCACGCGGGACGTTAGCCCCGGCCGGAAGTTCCTAGTCCCGCAAGCCCAAGCGGCGATAGCGGATGTTTCGGGGGTTCATCGTATGTCCCCACGCGATGTCGTCGATCGCTACCTCAAATGCCTCTGCCAGCTCCAGCCGCTCGGCAGGGCTGGGAGTCCAGCGGCCCAAGGCAATGGCCTCGACGCGCTGGGCGGGCAGGCCGCTGCGCTCGGCGATTTCTTCGACCGTCCGTCCGGACTCTTCCAACAGCAGATCGATGGTCTTCACGTTGCAGCTTCCCAACGGGTCAAGTCTGAGATCGCCGGTTCCAAATGCGCCGGCGACGTATTCCGCATCGACCTGGACGCCCGCGGCGAACTCAGCCGCGGCGTATTCAGCCACACCGCTGAGATTATAGCAAGTCGCACCGTTGCGATGTCCGCAATCCCCGTCGCACTGCGGCGGGGATCGTCTTCCGTTCCGGCTCAGGCTTAACCCCAGGGAGTAAGTTGCTCATGGCCACTGCCCCGCTCGACAAAGTCCCGCTCGACAAAGTCCCGCACGAAAACGTCCCGCACGAAAACGTCCCGCTCGACGGCGTTTCCCGCATTCCCGCCCGGGACCCGTTGCAACACAAGTTCAAGTACCCCGGCATTCCCACCACGTGCGATGGCGCCGAGGCCGTCGTCTGGGTCGAAACGCGCATTTCCCAGGGATCGGGCGCCTACCCGATCACCAGTTCGACGACGATGGGCGGCGGGTTCAATGCGGCCATGATGAACGGCGTGCCGAACCTGTGGGGAGACCTCCTGGTTTTCGTCGAGCCGGAAAGCGAGCACTCGGCGGCCACGTTCTGCGAAGGTTTCGCCCAGGCCGGCGGCCGCGTGACCAACTTCACTTCCGGCCAGGGCCTGGTGTTGATGAAAGAGGTGCTGTATACGATCTCCGGCAAGCGGCTGCCGGTGGTGTTCAACATTGGCGCCCGGGCGCTGACCAGCCAGGGACTCAACGTGCACGCCGGGCACGACGACGTGATGAGCGTGGCCGATTGCGGCTGGGGCGTGCTGTTCGCTCGCAACGCCCAGGAAGCGGGCGACCTGTGCCTGATCTGCCGCCGCGCGGCCGAGGCCTGCAAAACGCCCTTCTTGAACGTCCAGGACGGATTTCTCACCACCCACACCGTCGAATCCGTGCGGCTGCCGGAACCCGAGTTCATGAAGGAATTCGTCGGCAAGCCCGAAGACAAGCTCGTCAACTTGATGGACCCGGCCAACCCGCTGATGTCCGGCGTGGTGCAAAACCAGGACTCCTACATGAAAGGCAAGATCGCCCAGCGCTGGTACTACGACCAGTGCGCGCCGGCGCTGCGCGAGGCCTTCGAAGCGTTCTACCTGGCCACCGGCCGGCGCTATGACTTTGTCGATGCTTACCGCTGCCAGGACGCCGACTATATCCTCGTCGGCATGGGCTGCTACATGGAAACGGCCCAAGCCACCGTGGATTACCTGCGAGAGCACAAGGGAATCAAGGCCGGCTGCCTGAACGTCTACTGCTTCCGCCCCTTCCCTTCGCAAAGCCTGGTCGACGCCTTGAAAGACTGCAAAGCGTTCAGCGTCATCGAGCGGATGGACGATCCGCTCTCGACGGCCGGCAATCATTTGACCCGCGAGATCAAGGCCGCCTTCTGCGACGCCTTTTTGGGACAGAACGGTTTGGAAAGGATCGACCATCTGCCGCGAATTTACAGCGGCGCCGCAGGGCTGGGCAGCCGTGACGTACGGCCCGGCGATCTGATCGCTGCGTTCGAGAACATGCAGCACGAAGGTTCGGATTTTTTCTGCATCGGCATCGACCATCCGCTGGCGCTCAAGAGCGCGGAAGATCCCGACCTGCGTCCGCATGGCGGCTTTTCGATGCGAGGGCATTCGGTCGGCGGCTTTGGTTCGGTCACCACCAACAAGGTCATCGCCACCATCGCCGGCCAGGTGTTCGGCAAGGACGTGCAGGCCTATCCCAAGTACGGTTCGGAAAAGAAAGGCTTGCCGACGACGTACTATCTGACCATCGCCGATT
>DASZUP010000644.1:0-2403 GCA_035547635.1 Pirellulales bacterium | reverse complement strand
CGCGACAAGATCCTCAACGAGCGCCCCGTTTACGCTGCCGCCTGCTCTGTTCGTCCGTTGAGCCGCATTCTAAGTGGCAGAAAACCGATCGGCAACCAATTTTTAATATTTCTTAAAAAGCAGCGACAATCAACGCATTTCCCCATGGCAAGCTGCGTCGCGCTGCCGTATTGATGGGCCGCAGATCGACGCCCGGCGGCGCCGAAGGCGCGCAAGCGCCATTGGAGCGGCAGGCCGAATGTCGACGCGCACCAGTCGACGCCAGCGAGAAACGCTGGAGAGAACGCTGGAGAGAGGCGCCGGCTAGAACACCTGACTGCAATCACAGGCACGGGCAGGTCGGCTAGAGCAAATTTCGAACGCGCCCAAGCGGCGGCGTCTCCAGCGCCGCCGCAGAACCAACGAAGAAGTAGGGAGAGGAGGCTGTCGCAAGGCCAACGCCTACTTGCTGGTCAGTTTGAAATCGAACGTGCCTCCCTCCGGGGCGACGGTCGCCGAGAGCTCGGTCGATTCCAACCGCGAATACCGCGCGGGCAACACCTCGGCGGCCTGAACCATCGCGGGCAGTTCGCCCGGCGCCAACGGCGAGCCGTCCGGCTTGACCATCTGGCTGACCGTCACCTTGCATTCCCCCCGGAACCTTTCCACCAGATCCTGGCGGCCTTGCAGTTCGTACGTTCCGTCCTCCTTGGTTGTGCCGACGAACGCCGCCGGCGGATCGGATAACAGGAATACGACGTTCGCCCCCGCCAACGGCTTGTTATCCAACGTCACCGTGCCCTTAATCGGGATCGTCTGGGCCTCGGGGACAGACACCGAGCGTCCGCAACCGCCCAGTACCAGACAGACGACGGCGCTCACTCGCCAAACATGCATGCTGATCTCCCTGTATCGTAGCGAAGTGGATTTCCGCGCGCCAGCGCAGCAGCGCGCATGGCGGCGAACGGGAAGTTAATTGCTCATCATCAGAACCGCGCCTTGGCCGAACGGCAAGCGTCGCATGGCGAGAATCGCGCTGGAACGCTTCGTCAGAAGTCGCCGCTCGCCATCCCGTCGGCAATGCTGCCGAGCTGGCCCAGGATCAGCAGGTCCGTCGACTCCGGAATGAACCGAGTCGAGCCGTCCGCCATCACCGCCTGGCAGCCGTTCGGGTGCAAAGAACCGGTCATGCCCCACGAAGCCAGCCGGCCGACCTGCGGAATGTACGTCGGCGGACCGGTGTAATACGTCCAGCAGTTGACCGGGCTGGGGCACAGCGGGCAGGACGAAAGCGGGTACTTGCTCAACCGATCGTAGAGCGACACGCCGACCATCACCCAGCCGCGATAACCCCAGGAGTTGCCGTTGCCGTTGCGCACCGCCCGCGTCGTTTCGATCACCGCCGCGGTGTTGCTCGTGCCGTCCTGGATATCTCCCGACTTGCAGTTGCTGATGCTGCCGAACATGGCGCGGTACGTCTTGTAATTCTGGCGCATGTAATTGTTCCAGTAATCCTTCGACCAGTAGAAGTCGTAGTAGGGCGTGGTCGAAAAGTCATAGTTCACGCGCGGGCAGTCGAGCGTGGTCGTCATGGAAATGCCGTACGTGCCGGATGTTTTGACGAACGCCGCGCCGTCGTCGCTGGGGCAGAGGAACAGCGGCACTTGCTGGGCCATCACGGCGGCGTTGCCGTTCGTCGCCGGATCGCCCATCGCCACGGTCAACGCAGCGGCGCCGTTCGTGTAGCCGCCGTAGGCCCCGTTCTGGTTGAGCTGGCTGTAAAGCGGTTGCAACTCCATCATCGGCAGCATGCACGTGAAGCCGTGCTTGTTCATGGTCATCTGGTCCGGCCCCCAAGCAAACGCGGTGCTGGTGCTGCCGTAGAAGCCCGCGTTGATCGATGACGGCGGAAAGCAGCGATTGATATCCAGATAGTTCTGCAGCCCCAGGCCGATTTGCTTCAAGTTATTCAAGCATTGCGAACGCCGCGCCGCCTCACGCGCGGCCTGCACGGCCGGCAACAACAAGGCGATCAAAATGCCGATGATGGCAATCACCACCAGCAGCTCGACCAGCGTGAAACCGCGCGCCCCGCGCATGGCAACGGACCGGGGACGAAAACACATGGAGACGCTCCTACTCAAAGAAATGACAAAGAGTACAGCTTTGGGCGGAAAGCCCGGCTTCGAATCGAGAGCTCGACTCGATACAGAACGGAAAGACGACAGGCGGCGCGCAGCGCCCGAGAACCGCCGCAGCAGGGCGAGCAATTATCTAAGAACATCGGCAGCCTCTGCCAGCGAACGCTGGGGCGTGAACCAACCGCCTCGAGAAGTCTTAATCAGGAGCGCCGCCCACAGGGCGAACGTTCCTCCGGAGCCGCTTCTTGTTCCTGTTCAGCGGTCATCTTATCGCAGAAGCCAT
>DASZUP010000643.1:0-3495 GCA_035547635.1 Pirellulales bacterium | reverse complement strand
GAGTGGAAGAAAGGCAAGTTCAAGCTGGAGATCAAGCCGGGCGACAACGACCTGGGAACGATCCAAGTCCCGGCCGACTTGTTCAAGAAATAACTGCCTGGTTGAGGCATCGATTGCGCGAAATGGCAAACATGGATTCACGATTGTTGAATGCGGCGGCGAAGATGCGACGAAGTGCCACCTTCGGGCTGCTGGCGGCCCTCGGTCTGGCGACGGCCAGCGGTTGTTACCGACCGCCCGAGCCGGCGCGGTTCCGCATGAACATGCAAGACATTCTGGACGCGACCGAGTCGCATAGCCCCGACGACTTCCGCGTCACGGGCGGCGAGGCGGACGACGATGAGAAGGCGACGAAAGAAGCGAACATCAAGAAGCTGGAGTTGCTCTCCACGCTGACCTACGCCGCGTTCGGCGGCCCCGACGATCCGTATATTTTTCCGGAGATTCGCTGGAACGCCGAGGAGAAGAAGGGGCTCGATCTGAAAAAAATCACCATGGCCGCCGGCCCCTCGCAAGGCGAAGAACGCGCCAAGCAGGCTGGGTTGGCCAAAAAGCAACTCGGCTTGTTCCGCGAACACTGCGCCCATTGCCACGGCGTGACGGGCGACGGCGCCGGGCCGACGGCCGCTTTCTTGAACCCGCAGCCGCGCGACTATCGCCGCGGGATCTTCAAGTTCAAGAGCACCGAGTTCGTCGCCAAGCCCACGACCGCCGACTTGAAGCGGACCTTGGTCGACGGCATCCCTGGCACGGCCATGCCCTCGTTTGCCCTGCTGCCGAACGACGAGGTGGACGCCCTGGTCGAGTACGTGAAGTATCTCAGCATTCGCGGCCAGACCGAACTGAACATGGCCTTCGCCATGCTGATTCAAGACGAAGAGATCGAGCCGACGCGTCAAGCGGTGCTCGACGACTATCTACAGCCGATCGTCGATAGCTGGGCCGAAGCCGAAGAGGCCATCGTCCGCCCGCCCGAACGACCGGAGACGAGCACGCCCGAGGAACTGGCCGCTTCGATCGAAGAGGGCCGCAAGCTGTTCTTCAACAAAGACGCCCAGTGTACGAAGTGCCACGGACCGACCGGTCTGGGCGACGGCAACGATGGCGGCCCGGTCGCCGACAAGCTGTTCGACGACTGGAATAAGAACAAGAAGGAAGGCGACCTGGCCCGCTGGCTGCTGCCCAAGCAGGAGCTGCGGCCGCGTAATTTGCGACTGGGCATCTATCGCGGCGGCCGCCGGCCGCTTGATATTTATCGCCGCATTCACGCCGGCATCCCCGGCGGACCGATGCCGGGCGCCGGGCCCGCGCCGGGCAAGAAAGAAACGTTTACGCCGGAGCAGATCTGGCATTTGGTCGATTACGTGCGTTCGTTGCCCTATGAGGCGGCCAGCGAGCCGACCGAAGGCGAGACGCACGTGGCGGCGCATACGCTGAGCAACTGAACACTTTTCGAGCTGATTTGTAGCTGCGAGGACGACGGTGGGAAAAGTTTGGAGCCTCCTGTTTTTGCTGGTGCCCGTGCTCGGCATCGGGCTGTTCGTTTGGGCGCCCTCGAACGGATATTGGTTGCCGCGCGATATTTCGAGGCACGGCTGGCAGATCGACCACCTGTTCAATTTCATTTTGGTGCTCACCGGGTTGGTGTTCGCGGCGACCGAGGCGCTGCTGTTCTGGTTTCTCTGGCGCTACGACGCCAAGACGAACCGCACCCCGGTCAAGTACACGCACGGCAGCCACAATCTGGAAGTGATCTGGACGATTCTGCCGGCGGCCACGCTGTTGTTCATCGCCATCTACCAGATGAACGCCTGGGCCGACGTGAAGATGCGCAAGCCTAAGGATATGGCGCCCACGGTCGAAGTGACCGCCCGGCAGTTCGAGTGGCGGCTGCGCTACCCGGGCCCCGACGGCAAGCTGGGTACGCCCGACGATATCCACCATGTGAACGACTTGCACATCCCGGTCGACGAAGAAGTTCTCGTGCAGCTCGAGAGCATGGACGTGCTACACGATTTCTTCCTGCCCAACTTGCGGATCAAGCAAGACGCAGTGCCGGGCATGGCCATTCCGGTTTGGTTCCGCGCGAAGGATACCGGAACGTTCGACCTGGTGTGCGCCGAGTTGTGCGGTTGGGGGCACTACAAAATGAAGGGCCGCCTGACGATCGAGAGTCGGGCGCAATTCGATCAATGGCTGGAGAAGATGGGCGCGGCCGAACAGGCCACCCAGGAACCGGCCGCAGAAGAGTCGGAAGACTCGGAATAATTTCGCGAGGCTGATAAACTCATGAGTTCCACGACGTTCGGCGCCCACGCGCACGAAGCCGAGCACGCCCACGGGCACGGCCATTCGGCGGGCTTCTTGCGCACCTATGTCTTCTCGCTCGATCACAAGGTGATCGGCATCCAGTTCCTGTTCTCCACGCTGCTCTGGTTCGTGGTGGGCGGGCTCTTGGCGCTGGCCGTGCGCTGGCAGTTGGCCTGGCCCTGGTCGAACATGCCGATCGTCGGCCCGCGGCTGTTCGCCGGTGAAGGCGGCCAGATCTCGCCCGAGTTCTACACGATGCTGTTTACGATGCACGCCTCGGTGATGATCTTTTTCGTGATCATCCCGATTTTGGCCGGGGCGTTCGGCAACTTTTTGATTCCCCTCATGATCGGCGCCGACGACATGGCGTTTCCGACGCTGAACATGCTCAGCTACTGGTTCATGTGGCCGGCCTTCATCTGCATGATCATCAGTTTCTTCGTGCCAGGCGGGGCCGGGGCCGCGGGATGGACGGCCTATCCGCCGCTGTCGGCGGTTCACTCGGCTGCGCCAGGCAGCATGAGCGGCCAGACAATATGGCTGTTCGGGCTGATCTTCGTCGGCATCTCGTCGATGATGGGTTCAGTCAACTACATGACCACCATCATCCAGATGCGGGCGCCCGGCATGACCATGTTCCGGTTGCCGATGACGATCTGGGGCATGTTCATCACGGCTGTGCTGCAAGCCTTCGCGTTGCCCGTGTTGACGGCGGCGCTGTTCATGCAGGTGCTCGATCGCACGGTCGGCACTGGGTTCTTCATTCCTGAAGGGTTGATCGTCAACAACGCCTCGGCGGGCGCCGGCGGCGGGCAGCCGCTGTTGTGGCAGCACTTGTTCTGGTTCTATTCCCATCCGGCCGTGTACATCATGATTCTGCCGGCGATGGGCATGGTCTCCGACATGATCAGTTGCTTCGCCCGCAAGCCGCTGTTCGGCTACAAGCCGATGGTCTATTCGATCTCGGGCATCGCGGGCTTGGGCTTCATCGTGTGGGGTCACCACATGTTCATGTCGGGCATGAACCCCGCCTTGGGCATGACGTTCATGGTCTCGACGATGATGATCGCCTTGCCCAGCGCCGTGAAGACCTTCAACTGGCTCGGCACGATCTGGGGCGGCAAGATTCAGTTCACCACGCCGATGCTGTTCGCGCTGTCGTTCGTGTCGATGTTCATTATCGGC
>DASZUP010000642.1:0-3601 GCA_035547635.1 Pirellulales bacterium | reverse complement strand
GTCATTTGCCTGTTGCTGGCCGACATGCATGCTTGGGCCTGCGGCGAAGAGCACGCACGGCGCGGAGCTGCCAGCCGACGACCCGACCGGGCGACGCAGTTGGCCCGCAGATACGTTTCGGCAACGCAAGGACGGCCGCCGCTGGCGACGTTTCCCGTCCGCGGCGATCAACCCGAGGGACGCCCCAGCAAGAAGTCGCCGCTGGAGCAGCCGCCGACGCCCGGCGGCGAAGTCATGGATATGAGGCCGCCGCCGGCTCAGCCGGGCGACCTGCGCTTTCCGATCAACCTGGCCACCGCGCTGCGGCTGGCCGACGCTCGGCCGATCGTCGTCAACGTCACCGGCGCCAACGTCTGGGTTGCGGAGGCACATCTGCAGAAGGCCAAGGTGCTCTGGGTGCCGACCATTAACTTTGGCGCGGATTACATCCGGCACGACGGCTACGGGCCCGATTTCAACCACGGCGTAAACGTTCCGCAGGGAGTCAATGCTTTGGGGCAGCCCGACCCAGCCAGCTTGGGCAATCCGCTCAATCAGAACATCAACTGGTTCTACGGCGGCGGCGGGTTCACCTGGATGCCCTCGGGCAAGAACCTGTTCGAGCAGCCGAATCCCGGCGGGCCGCTGCTGCCGACGCCCCAGTTCCAATATATGACCGACATGATTTTCGAGCCTTTACGCCAGCGGCAAATGGTCGACTCGGCGCGTTGGGACCTGCAGGCGGCCAAGAACGACGCCCTGTACATGACTGCCAAAGCGTACTTCAACGTGCATCGCTATCGGGGGCATTACGCAGTGGCGATCGACGCCGTGCAGCGAGGCCGCCAGCTCACGGAGATCATCGCCGCGCTAAGTCGCGACCTGGTCTCCGGCGTCGAAATCGACCGGTCCCGCAATCTGCTGGCCGACCTGGAGCAGAAGGCGGTCGCCTCGCGGCAGAACTGGCGGATCGCCAGCGCGGAACTGACGCGCGTGCTGCGTCTTGACCCGCGCGCCGTGGTGGAACCGCTGGAACACGACCACCTTCAGGTCACCTTGATCTCTCCCCAGCGTTCGCTCGACGAGTTGATTCCGATCGCGCTGACCAACCGCCCTGAACTTGCGTCGCATCAGGCGATTGTGCAAGCCACGCTGGTGGCGATTCGTCGCGAGAAGCTGCGTCCCTTGCTCCCGTCGGTGTTTTTCAACGGTTTCCAGTCGCCCTTCGAACTGATCCAAGGGGGAGCGCTTGGCGAAGGCCAAGGCGGCAAGATAAATCAGTGGAGCTCGCGCAACGACATCACTCCCCAGGTGTTCTTGAAGGCCGAAGGACTTGGCTTCCGGAACATGGCCTACATCAAGGAAGCGCGCGGCATGTCATCGCAGGCGATCGTGGAATTATTCGATCTTCAGGACTCGGTCGCCGAGGGAGTGACGAAGGTTCAAGCAGACCTTCAATCAGCGGCCGCACGCGTCGTACAGGCGGAACGCGAGGTGAAGTCGGCCTTGATCAACTACCACGGGAACGTCGAAGGGCTGAAGCAAACGCAACGCTTTGGCGACGTCTTGATTCAGATATTCCGGCCGCAAGAAGTGGTCTTTTCTCTGCAGCTATTAATGACGGCCTACGAGCACTACATCGACACCGTAGCCGACTACAACACCGCGCAGTTTGCCATGTTCCACGAACTCGGCTACCCGGCCCGAGAAATCGCGTTCTTGCGGCGTCCCGGCGACGTGTTGCCCGTGAATACCGACCGGCCCGACTATTTGCCGCCCGTCGGTAGCGGGCCGCCGCCTGCCACAAGGTAACTCCGGGGTCACAGTCAGGTTCGACGGCCGCGGCGCGGTTGCCTGGACCGCCGTTCAACAGGACGGGGCTATTTGGACTTCTTGCCCGCCGACTGAGGACGATTGCTTTTCGCCTTGAACTCTTCCTTGCTGGCGAGCGTCCACTCCTCATTGCCGGAATCGGGCCATTGGTCTTTCTTGAATCCGCTGGCCTGTTTGAGCTGGTCCTTGGTCACATCAAACAACAGGAAGGACTCGTCGCTCGCGGGGACTCGCTGTACGCGGACGGCCTGGCAGGGGAGGGCGAAGAATTTGTCTCCCATGCCGAGAAAGCCGCCAAACGACAATGCCAGGTAGCGGATATCGTCCGAGTTCATGCCGACCACAATGTCTTCGACCCTGCCAAGTTCATCGCCAACGGCATTCTGGACCACCATGCCAAGAAGTTCGCCGCCGCGATGCAAACGCGAGCGCCGCTCGGCGCGAGGGGCGCCGGCCGTCTCCTGGTTGTCGTCCGTTTGGGAATCGCCTTGCGCGTCCTGGTCGCGCTTGTAGGCGTTGAGGTCATGGAACGTGTCGACTTCTTCCATCCAGCGTCGATCGGCCAGATCGGGCCAGTGGTCCTTGTCGAAGCCCGGCGCCTCCGTCAGCGTTTTCTCCGTTACATCGAACACCGCATAGTTTTTGTTGCGGTCGGAATCGTGATGGAACTTGACGGCTCGCCACGGCACGGCGATCAGCTTGTCGCCAATTCCCATAAATCCGCCGAAGGACAGAGCCGCATAACGAATGTGGCCGCGACCGCTCATATCGAGCATAACTTCTTCGATTTCGCCAAGTTCCTTGTCCTTGGAATTGCGAACGGTCATGCCACGCACCTGGCTGACGCGGAGGGCGTCGCCCTTGGTTTTATTGTCGACTTTCGCTTTGCCGCTTTTGGCTTTTCCGCCGTTGCTGTTGCCTTGGCTGCTGTTGCCTTGGCTGCTGCTGCCTTGGCTGCTGCTGCCTTGACTGCCGCTGCCCTGGCTGCTGCTGCCCTGGCTGCTGCTGCCTTGGCCGCCTTTGTTCTTTCCCCCGCCGGAATTGCTGCCGGAACTCGAACTGGATTGGTCCGACTTGCTTTGTCCGGCCTTATCGGAGCAACCGGGTGAGAAAGTCAAGCTTGCGACCAACGCAGCCAAAAGAGCAAATCGCATGGCACGCCTCCTGTTCGCCTGGATTGTCAGCGCCTGCGTCTGCCTGCGCCGCCAGACACTACGCTTGCAAAAGGCGCGCCGGATCGCGGGCCTGGCATAGCCGACCATGGGCGTTAAAGGACTTCGCGGGCTTCAGGAGCGCAATTTGCACCTAGTCGAATCTGCGGTCGTTGCCAGGTGCGGTTAAGCTCCCTCTCCATGGATAGCATCATGCCAATCAAACGAAGGTCTGTTCTTGCAATCATGCTGATCGTGACGCTGGCGACTGCAGTCATTGCTCGAGCCGATGAGGACGAGGCAGTCAGGACGGTGGAGCGACTAGAGGGCAACGTCCGCCGGGACCACGAGCGAATCGGCAAGCCCGTGTTCGCCGTGTTTCTTATGGGACCGCAGGTCAATGACCGGTCGCTGAAAGTGCTCAAGGAGCTCAGGGATTTGCAGGTGCTGAAGCTCGGCGCCGCCCAGATCACAAACGAGGGACTGAAAGAACTGCAGCCGCTCACAGGTTTGCAGAAGCTGGACCTGAGCGAGACCGGGATCACCGACGCCGGATTGTTCGAACTGAAGGACCTCAAGGAGCTGCAGAGCTTGAAGCTGTTCGAGACGCGCATCAGCGACATTGGACTGAAAGCACT
>DASZUP010000641.1:0-1500 GCA_035547635.1 Pirellulales bacterium | reverse complement strand
CTTTGAGCCGGCGCAGTTGCGCAGCCTGGCAAACCAGGCCAAGGTGCTGCAAGTTCAGGCGCAAAACCGCTATATCTCGGCCTGGAAGCAGATGGTCGCCACGATGGGCGTGCCGCGGATGCCGCCCGTGCCGCTGCAGGGTCGCGCCGACATGCCGGCGCCGAGCATCCCGTTCGAAACGGCCCTGGAACGCATGTTGACCGTTCATCCGGATGTCCATATTGGCCGGAACATGGAAGCGCAAGCTCGCGTCGCGTTACGCTTAGCGGAGTTGACTCCGGTGCCGGACGTCTATCTGTACGGCACGTTTCAGAAAGACTTCACCACGCCCAACTATATCAACACCAGCTACAACGTTCAGTTGGGCGTGCCGCTGCCGATCTGGGATCGAAACAAGGGCGGAATCATCAACGCCCGCGGCGATCTGATGCGCGCCAGCCAGCAGATGCGGCTGGCGCAAAACAACCTGTCGGCACAGTTGGCCGACGCCTTCGAGCGCTATGAGACCGCACGCATTCAACTCCTGTACTACCGCAATCAGATCCTGCCCGACCTGGCCCGCGCCTATCGCGGCGTCTATGAGCGGCACCAGCAGGAACCCGAAGAGGTCGGCTTTGAAGGCATCATCGTGGCTCAAGGGAACCTGGCCAACGCCATTGCGACCTACATTGCCACGCTCAACACGCAGTGGACCGCCGTCGCCGACATGGCCAACCTGATGCAGGTGGAGGACTTTGCCGAGTTGGACATGATTGCGGGCGCCAACAACGCCGCCATCGTTCCGGCCGCGGCGCCCGTTCCGCCGCGCAATGCGCCTCCACCGCCGGCCGACAACCTTCCCGCTCCGCCCCGCGAGGAGGTCCGCCCATGATCCGCACGCGGTTCACCTTTGCGGTCTTCACGCTGGCATGGGCCTGCTGCTCGGCGGCGCACGCGCAAAACCTCGCTCCGGCGGCGCCCAGCGTTCGCGACGCCCGACTACCGCTTCCCGGCGTGTTCCAAGCCGCCTTGAAGCAAGAACCTTCGGCCGGCGAGGCGCTGCCGCCCGGCAAGGTGGCCGAATACGAAGCCGCCGCGCCGCCGCCGGATCCGTCTCCGCCGCGGTGGGGCTCGCTCGAAGAACCGGTAAAAGGCCCATTGGCCCTGCCGACGTATGAATACTTGCTGGCCGCGCCGCCCAGGAACGTGCTGCAGTACGAAGACGCGCAGCAGTACACCCGCCCATTGAGCGATCCTCGCCGCCTGTTACGAGACGACTCTCGCTACAACATGCCCATCGACCTGTACCGACCGGACGGCATTGCTCCGGTCGGCGTGACGGGCGATCACACGTTGAAGAACAGCACGGTGTTCGTCTCTTACCGGTATCTCACGACGAACTACTTCGGCAACCTCAACGGCACGCATCCGGTTTCCGCGGCCGGCGTGCTGGGGCAATTTCCACTGGCGGCGACCCGCCAGCGGGCGCAGACGCATTTGATGCAGATTGAGTACGGCCTG
>DASZUP010000640.1:0-2589 GCA_035547635.1 Pirellulales bacterium | reverse complement strand
GCGCCGGCGGTGATCCGCATCAGCGCGGCCGACGGCTCGAAGACGGAAATTGCCCAAGAATCGGTCAGCGGTCTGGAACTCAGCCCGGATGGTTCGCTGCTGTACGCATGCCAGGGAGCCAAGAACCGGGTCATCTCCATTAACATGAAGAGCGGCGAAGTAAAGACGGTGGCCGAAGGCGTCAAACCCAACGACCTTGCCGTCACCAGCGACGGCTTCATTCTGATCACCGAGACGGGCGCGAAGCAGGTGACCCGCATCAATCCGCAGACCGGCGAAGTCGCTGCCGTCGACACGGGCATCGCCAAGCCCAACGGCATCGCTCTTTCCAATGACGGCGGCACTCTGGCCGTGTCCGACTATGGCGGAACGCACACGTGGATGTTCCGAGTCAACGCCGGCGGCATGCTCGACGCGAAAATGCCCGTGATGCCGATGCGGCTGGCTATCGATCAAAAAGGGGAATTCCGCTTCAACGAGCCGCCCCCGTACGCGTCGGCGTCGCGAGGCGACGGCATGGCCGTCGACAGCGCGGGACGCTATTACGTGACCAGCGAACTCGGCGTGCAAGTCTTCGACCCCACGGGCCGCCCCTGCGGAGTGCTGCCTAAAGTGGACCCGGACCAGCCGCTGACCACCTGTATGCTGGCCGGCAGCGACCACAGCACGCTGTACATTGCGCACGGCAAGCGAATCTACCGGCGAAAGCTGACCGTGACGAAGCCCAAGCGTTAGCGCGCCCAGTGTTCGCGGGCTTGGCGCCTCTTAAGGGAATAAAGCGACCCCTTCAATCACGCGGGCGATCAGCGTCCGCTTGCAGCGGCGCGCACCGAGGACGGCGGAGCGGCGGCTTCGGGCCTGCGACCCGCCCGCCTCAAAGGGTCGAGCGAATCGCCGGCAATGCCTGTGGCGCGAACGCCGGCCTGCGTGCGTGCGGCAAGAGCCGATCGGCTCAGCGGGGGAAGCTGCTGATGTTACGCAGCGTGTTCGCATTGTCAGGGCCGATGTCCACTGCGAATACCACGTCGTTGCAGTCCAGGTCACTCTTTTCCGTCACGCTGTTCATGTCTTCAAAGGCAATGATGATGAACTGGCCGTCGTTGGGAAAAAAGGCAATCATGTGCTGGTAATTGTCCGGATTCGTGGCCTCGCCGTTGTAATAGACATACTTGGGCGTCGCACTGGCCGTGGTGCTGTCCATTTCCGCCGCAAGGAAAAAAGCGAGCTGGCTGCCGGCAGAGATGGAACCCAGCTCGACGAAATCTCCCGGCATGAGCGGTTGCGTCTGCGACAGCTTGGGGCCCGTGTTGACCGTCCCTTTGGGGCTTTGCGCCAGCGGAAAGACAATATAATGATCGCCGGCCACGGGCTTGTTCGTCGGCAGCGCCGCCTGAGCGATCGTCACGCACAAGGCATTGTTGTAACCAGCGCCTTCGGAAAGGAAGTACACCGTCGGCGAGTAGTCGCTGGTGAAGAAGAGCCGCGTGGGATCCAACTGATTCAAGCTGGCGCCGGTGAAGACTTTTCCTTCCGGCAGATGGCTGTGGACGAAGCCCAAGAACCCGGGGAGCAGGCTGTTGGCGAATGCAATCGAAGATGCGTGGCTCGCCGACTTATAAGTCGGTCCGATCGGCGAGAGGTTCAGCGGACGCGGTAGGCCCTGATATGTCTCGAGCGTTTGCGCGACGCTCGAGGTCGCCAGACAGCTCACGATGGCAGCCGCAATCAATGAACGCAAACAGTTGAACTTCATGAGCAGACCTCATAGCCAAAGAAAAGAATGACCAGCGAAGCCGGAAGAGGTAACGGCCGCTTTCCAAATACGATGCGCAAGAACCGTGCAACCGCCTCGTCAAAACTCTACGTCAGACGCGAACGGGGGCAACTCGCGGCGAGAACAATTCTCTCCGTCACGGGCCCTCCGCGATGCGGCAACTGCCGCCTAACGCCGGCCCCCAGGATGGATATTCGCGCCCCTAACTGCCTACCCGGCAATCTCTATGAATTGGCCGCGAGGCGATAGATGGGGGGTCCCTTAGCAGCGCTTGCCAGGTCCTCCCGCGACGACGACCGGGACAAATTGGATCAAACGACGAGCCGCAAACGTTCGACCCGTCGGCCATCACCGACGCCAACCATGCGCCAAGACTTATCTTTGCGTCAATTGCGAAATAGCCGTTGTTCTCGCTTGATAACGGGCGCCACTTCGATGCGGACGCAGCCCGCCGCGCCGCAGTTTCAGACCGCAGTTTCCCCTACTCAGCTCCTTGGGCGCGCGTGATCGATTCCGCTTCGAGAAAAATGTGCCGGCACTGCGGTAACCGCTGCCGCACGGCCGACTCGATCCGGTCCACCGCTCGCTCCAGTTCCTCGGCCGGCAAGACGCGCCGAAACTGAACGTCGAGAGCAACCAGGATTTCGTGGGGGCCGAAATACATCGAAAGCGGCCGCCGGCTCTGCTCTACCGCCGGGTCCGACTCGACCAACCGCTGGATGTCGGCCGCCGTCTCCTGGTCGACTGCTTCGCCGAGCATCAGGCTGCGGCACTCATAGAGAATCACGCCGGAGACGGCGGCCAGTATCAACCCG
>DASZUP010000639.1:0-7543 GCA_035547635.1 Pirellulales bacterium | reverse complement strand
GGAAAGAACGTCATCGCGGTACACTGCAAGCAGACCGGCGGCGGTCAGTACATCGACCTGGGTCTTGGGGCCCTGCAAGAGCGGCAATAGTTGGCACGGCGGCCCACGCGGCTCGCCTGGTTGTTAACCTTGTCGTGCAATTCCGCCGAGCCGCTTGACGATCTCAGTCATGGTCAGTGCGCGGCGTGCGGGATCAGGCGCGAATGCCTGGAGGCACAAATCCGCGAACGGCTCCGGCAATTGCGAGGCGAGACTTTCCGGCTCGACCTCGCGGATTTGCGCGAGTATTTCGAGCATGCTATCCCCATGAAAGGGCTGGCGGCCGGTGAGCATTTCGAACATCATCGAGCCGAGGGCGAATACGTCGCTGGGGGCGCTGGCGCCATGGCCGTCGGCCTGCTCGGGCGCCATATAGCTGGGCGTGCCGGCAAGCAGCGAAGGCTCCAGATCAGTCGTGGCGTCGGGATCGGTAGCGGAAGACAGGCGACGCGATAGCCCGAAGTCGAGAATCTTGACCTGGCCTTGGCGGGTGAGGAACACGTTGGCCGGTTTCAGATCGCCGTGAACCACGCCGCACTGGTGCGCAGCGGCCATGCCGGTTGCAATCTGGCAGACGATCCGCGCCGCTTCTTCAGCGGTGAGCGGATGCTCCGCGATGGCATTCGCCAGCGAGCGGCCTGAGAGGTATTCCATGGCGATCACCGGCACGCCGTCGTCGCCGTCAACGGAGTAGATGATGCAGACGTTCGGATGATTCAACGCCGCGGCGGCTCTTGCTTCCGCCAGGACGGCGGCGGAGGCAAGCGGGCTGTTGGCTTTCATCACTTTCAGCGCCACGGTCCGCTCAAGCCGCGAGTCCTGGGCCCGAAAGACGGTGGCAAAGGCGCCGGCGCCGATTTGCCGTTCGATACGATAGTGCGAGATCACGCTTCCCGGCCCCAGACCGCGCGGGGCGTCGAGCGTCGGCTGCTCGGGCGTCCAATTCTCCGCGCATAGGCCGCCGGTCTGCAGGGCCGCCAGAATTCGCAACATCTCCTCGGTGCGGCGTCCGACGCTGAGGTTATGAACTGCCTGGTACTGCAACACGCCGTTGGGGTCAATCATGAACAGCCCGCGCAAGGCAACGTGCTGGTGTTCGAGAAACACGCCGTACGCGCGGCAAACGGCGCCTTCTACGTCGCTGGCCAGCGGAAACGTCAGACCTTCCAACCCGCCCTGCGAGCGCGGGGCCGCGATCCATCTCAGGTGCGACTCGATGCTGTCTGCGCTGACGCCGAGCACCTCGCTGCCATGGCGGCGGAACTCTTCGATCTTTGCACTGACGGCCGTTAATTCGGTCGGGCAAACCAGCGAGAAGTCGCGCGGATAAAAGAGCAACATCAACCACTGGCCTCGGAAATCGGCCAGCTTGACGCGCGTGGCGCCGGAACCGGGCCGCGGCGTGCATGGCAAGTCGAAATCCGGGGCGAGACTGCCCACGTGAGCGTTGGCGTCGGACATGTTTGCAAGCATCCTCCCTGACTGCATCCTACACTTTGCCCTCGGCTCCTTCACGCTTCTCGGCCACAATGCGCAACCGTCGATAGTCGGCCGTCCACCCGCCGTCTTTCCAGAGCGCCGGCCGGGCGAGTTCGACGGCCTCTTGCAGCACGCGCGGGCGATCGGTCTCGCCTATGGCGCCAAAGCAGGGCGACGCAAACATCCGCAGCCAATTCGCCAAGCCTTGCTCGCCGTCATCCAGCGGCGTCGGCCGATCGAAGAGTACGGCATAGCGAACTTCGAACCCATGCCGTTCGAGCAGCGTTGCGTACTCGCCGATGCTGGGAAAGTACCAGGGGTTGGTATCGCCGATGTCTCGCCCCAGCGCCGCCGACACGGCCGCGTTTACGGCCGCGACGATCCTGGCGACATTGCCCTGGCCGCCAAACTCAGCCACGAACCGTCCGCCCGGCTTGAGCGCCGCTGCGATCGATCGCACGGCGTCTTGCGGCGGCTTGACCCAATGCAGCACGGCGTTGGAAAACACGGCGTCAAACGGTTCCTCGACGCGGAACTGCGTTGCATCGCCCGTTTCGAAGACCAGTTTCGGATGGTTCTGCCTGGCCTGAGCGATCATTTCGGCCGAGGCGTCGATCCCGCAGACCTGCGCGCCCGCCGCGGCGATTTGCGCCGCCAGATGACCGGTGCCGCACCCCAAGTCGAGGATTCTTTCACCCGGCCTGGCGGCCAACAGTCCGAGCAAGTCGGCCCCGCGCTCATAGACGAATGAATGCCGCTGGTCATACAGTCCGGCGTCCCAGGTTTGATTCTCAATCGGCGCCATCAAGCGCTCCCTCTTTCCGGAATGGATTAAATCTTGCCGGCCATGCCGTTCGTCGCTCGCAGCGGAATTCTGTCAAATTCCACTGGACAGCATATCAGCGCAACGTTGTAACGGTAGAACGTCGGAGCCCTGGGGCCGGCCCACAGTTCCTCCGAAGGCTTGCACCGCCGGGCGCAATTGCCGCTTCCCGGAATCTTCACAGATTCCGCTACTGTCGCAGAAGCGCCACTGCCGCTCTAGAGGGCGATCGCACGAAATGGGTTCACTTGCCCTGGGGCGCCTGCGCTACGGTATCGCCCCGTCGGACGTGCAGCATGACGGGGGGCGATGCCTGGGCGCCGGCGTTGCTGGCCACGGCGTGAAATGGACGATCAAGATTTTCCACCCATTTGGCACAGGTCAGAAAGATCTGTCGCTCGGTCTGCCCTTCGGGGATCAGCACGCCGTTCAGGCCGATGTTATCGACGATTACGCCGTGCGGCAGGTTGTCGGCATCGAACGAGATGCGATCCTTGAACCCGTTCCGTTCGACCTTCAACGTGGCCGTGATCGTCGTGCCCGGGGCGATCGTCAACTCGGCCGGTTCGAGTCGCACGACGACGCTCGGTTTCGTTTCCAGCTTGACCTGGCCGAGCGAGTTGACTTCTTTCGTCACATTCTGGCCGCCGATCTCGCCGCGAGCCGTCAGCACAACCCCTTTCCAGGCTTCCGGCGGCGGAGCGACCGCATCTTCGGCCGCATAAAGCACGGCGCGGGCTTCGACGTGGCCGGCCTGAATGACGATTGGCGAAGAAACGCGAAAGCCTTGCGGCAGGCCGGCAATGTCAATCATGATATCGCCTTCGAAGCCGTCGCTGCGCTCGGCGCGGAAAGTCAGTCGCCGGCCGCCTCCGACATTAACGGTTGGGTTGACGTCGGCCAGCTTGATCTGAAAGTCGGGCTTCGGCTCGCGCACGCTCAGCCGATACACGAACCGGTCGCCGCCGAAGTTTCGCACATCGCTCACGCGCACCAGGTAGGCGCCATCCGCCGGCGCGGTGAACGTCAGCCGAGAGTCCCGACCGAGCGTACGCCGTGATTCGTCGTCGTTGGCATAATACAACGGGAACACCGGCAAGCCGTTTGGCACGAGTTTGTCGTCCGGTGCGTGCGGTTCAACCGTGTAGATTGGATCGCCGAGCGCGTGGCTGGTGGCGCTGGTGTCGAAGTAACAGCGCCGCAGCCCGCCTAAGGTATAGAACTGCATGTCGGAGTCGGGACCTTGAGGCATGCGAAACACCTTCACGACCTCTCCGTGCATGTAGACCAGTTCGTTCAGCTCCATTTCTTCCCAGTTCTTCGGCCGTACGCCGGCGCCGTTGGAGTCGACTCCGCGGAACTCGATGTAGCTGTCTCGCACGGCTTGCAGCAGCAGACGCTCGAGCGGCTTTCCTTCGGCATCGAGGACTTCAATCTTGGTGTCGGCGGGCGAACCGCGACGCCCTGCCAGCGTTTCGATGATCCAACTTTGCCCCCGCTTCGATTCAAAGCGGTACAGATCGATGTCGGGCGAGGCGTTGTCGCCGGTCGGATGGATGCGACCATTCACGTTGCCGGGCGCCACGATCTGCGTTGCTTGTTCCGGAGCGTCGTTGGGCTCGGACTCAACCAGTTCAGGCTCGCTCGTGGCCAGCACGGTCAAAGAGCGAACGGTGCGAAAGCGTTCCTGATCGATCGGCGCGTTGCGATCGCCGGCCGGCCCGACGGGTAGCTTGACTTTGGCGTCGGCCGGCAGGTTATAGCCCGAGAGTTGCAGTTCGCTTTCCTTTTCGGCCGGCACGCTCATCGGAAAGCAGCCCGTCACCAGCGGCAACTCGCCCAGCGAGAGCCGATAAAAGTGCTTGTCGGAACCGTCGCGAGCCAGATCATTGATGCGCACGGCATATCGACCATCCGCAGGAATCCTGTAAGCCACCAGCGGGTCTTCCTGGCCGTCAAAATCGTTGTTCGTCGCCACGACCTGACCAGCCGGATCGACAATTGCGAGCATGCCGTTCAGGGCGGAACCAAGCCTTTTGGCGGACAATTCACAGACGATCATCTGTCCCGCCTTGGCGTCGAAGCGAACGTGGTCGACGTCGCCTTTCGCCGCCAACGTCCCCCAGAGCCCCAACGGCACGCTCATCGCCGCCGCTTGAGACGGTTGATTGTTGGGCTCCGACTCGACGAGCTGCGGCAAGTCGTCTACTTCGATAGCAACTGGCGCGCTCGTGCCTCCAGGCGTAACAAGTGAGAGCTGGTAACTGCCTCGGGGCAGCGCGGCAGCGGCCGTTACCTCCACGGTCGCCACATCGGCGCGCTCGGCTTCGCTTGCAAGGATCTTGCCGGCCAACTGGGCGTGATTGAACTTGACCGCCGAGGCGCCCAGCAAGTTCTTGCCGCGCACTTGCAGCTTGACCGTAGCGCCGCGCTGTACGCCGCGCGGCCAGAGCGAAGCGAGTTCCGGCTTGGGCGGCGGAATCGCCTTGCCGTTTTCGGCGTTGTACAGGGCGAAGGAACCGTCGGCCCGCCCGACGAGCAGCGTTTTGTTGTCGGGGCCAACAGCCAGTGCAGCGGGCCAATCGGGCTGCGTTTCAAGCGAGCGGCGCTCCTCGACTCGTTCGGCGTTCCACACGCGCACGGTGCGGTCTTCGGCCGACGAGGCCAGCGTCTTGCCGTCGCGCGAATAGGCCAGGCGAATGATGGCCCCTTCGTGGGCGAACCGGGTAAACAGCAGCGGATTGGTTCCCTCTTTGGCCGAGTCGCTCAGTTGCCAGATGCGAATGCGGTTGTCCACCCCGCCGGCCGCGACGCGTTTGCCGTCTGGGCTAAACGTCACGGCATAGACTTCCTTCAACGGTTGACCGAAGGTGTCGAGACGTGCGCCTGTGGCCGCGTCCCACAATTTGACCGTGCGGTCGGCGCTGGCGCTGGCCAGCAGCTTGCCGTTGGGGCTGAACGCCACGTCAAAGACGGCGCCGTTGTGACCTGAGAGAGTGCGCAGTTCCTTGCCGGTTGCGGCGTCCCAGAGTTTGATCTGCTGATCGTAACTGGCGGTGGCAATCCACTTGCCGTCAGGGCTCAAATCCGCCGCATACAGGCTGTCGGCGTGGCCGACGATCGTGCGCAGCGGGGCGCCGTCGGCCGTGTTCCAGATCTTCACTTCGCCGAACACGCCCGGTTCGCCTGCTGCCGAAATGATCCGGCCGCCGTCTGCCGAAAAGGAGACGTCCGTCACATTGCCGCGATGCCCGCCAAGCGTTCGAATGGTTTGACGATTCTCAAGCGAAATCAGCCGGAGTTCACCGTAGCCTGCCAGCGCGGCCAGCTTGCCGTCGGGGCTGATGGTTGCCGCATTGAGTACTCGGCGAGCCGGCGCGAGAAGCTCGACTTTGGGCGTGACCAGCACCGTGGGATCCGGCGCCTTGCCGCTGGGCCCTTTCGCGCCGGCGGCCACCCAGGCTTTCAACAGGGCGACTTCGGCGGCCGTCGGGCCTTCATTTCCTTCAGGCGGCATGGCCGGTTCGGCCTTGCCCGTCAGCACCAGCAGCAGCCGGCTTTGGTCGCTGTTGCCCGGCTGCAGCGCCACTCCGCCATCGCCGCCGCGCAATAAAGCATCGTAGGTGTCAAGCACCAGACCGCCTTCTTTGTCTTGCGCGTTATGACAGCCTTGACAGTATTGCTTGAAGATCGGTGCGATCTGCCGGTTGTAATCGGGCGGCGGGCCATTGGGCGCCTGCTCGGCCGCCGACGCCGACGCGGCGAACAACAGCAGCACCAAGGCGCCGATCGAGCATCTCCCTCTCCCTCTGGCAGAGGGACGGGGTGAGGGCGAGGCGCCGCAGTACGTCGCTTCAACGTCGGGCGAATTGATCGAGCCATGAAGGCAGCGCCCCCTCACCCTAACCCTCTCCCAAAGGGAGAGGGGATGATTTGGCGCTGCGTCGTGAGATAGATTGCAAAAACGTTTCATGCTTGCTTGGCGTTCGTCGCTCAGTGGTTGAACAGGAACTCTCGGCTGCTCAGCACGCTCCAGAACAGATCTTCCAAAAGCTGACGCTTATCCTGACCGGGTTCGGCCAGGGCTTCGAGAAGTTTCTGCTTTTCGTGGGGCGTGGGGCTGCGAGACAGCGCGCTCAGATAAGCGCCTTCGATCAATTGTTCATCGGTGGTCTTGGCGGCCAGCAGCTTTTCCAGCCAGTTGCCTTTCGCCTGCAGTTTTTCGTTCAAGGAGTCGCCGTTGGAAATGTGCAGCACCTGCACCATGGTCGGCTCGGCCGTCCGCTCGCAGTCGCAAGTGACAAGCCGTTCGGGCCGGCCGAAGGTCTTCAAGAAGTAAGAGTTCACGTTGGCGTCCGGCAACTGCATGGCGCGCCAGCCCGCCGGATAGTTCGCAAACTGCGTGGGGGCGCCGGTGACTTGCGACATGGCGTCGAGCAAAACTTCTGCCATCATGCGGCGCGGATAGTAACGCGAGTAGAACCGCGTGTCGGCCTCGTTTTCCGGCAACGGCCGGCTGGAACGCTGATACGTCTTGGACTGCAGGATCGTCCGCATCAGCGTCTTCAAGTCAAAGCGGTTCTCGACCAGGTGATCTGCCAGCGCCGAAAGCAACTCCTCGTTGCTGGCCGGGTTGGTGAGCCGCATGTCGTCAACCGCTTCGACCAGGCCGACGTTCATGAAGTTGGCCCACACGCGGTTGGCGATCGAGCGACTGAAGTACGGGTTCTCAGGCGAAACGAGCCATTGCGCCATCGGCGCCCGGCGGTCATCCGGCGAGGCGAGCGAGAGCGCTTCGCCGTCGAGCGGCGTCGGCGGTTGCGGCTTGCCGGTCAGCGGTTGAACCAGGTCGCCGTCGGTCGCGGCGAATACGACGGCGTTGCCTTCGCCCGGCGCCGACTTCAGTCGCACGCGGGCGAACAGGTTGGCCATGGCGTAATACTGGTTGTTCGTCCACTTCTCCAGCGGATGGTTATGGCAACGCGCGCAGTTGATGGACATGCCCAGGAACGCCAGCGTCGTCGTCTCGGTCATCTCCAGCGGATCCTGGTGCAGCACGAAGTAGTTGGCCGCGCCGTTTTCCAACGTGCTTCCTCTGGCGGTGACAACTTGCCGGGCGAATTCGTCCCAGGGCGTGTTCGCCTCGACCTGGTTGCGAATCCACGAATAATACGCCCACATGGCGGGCGGTTTCAGCCTTTC
>DASZUP010000638.1:0-8737 GCA_035547635.1 Pirellulales bacterium | reverse complement strand
GCTCCAGGCCTGTGCCACGCAGCCGCGCGGCGAATAGGGCGCTTCGGCGTCGAAGATTTCGCAGATCGAGCCGATGCAGGCCTCGCCCAAGTGGGCCTGAAAGCCGGACAGGAAGCCGCGGGCCGCATCGAGGTCGTCGGGATGGACCTTCAACCAGGCGTCGACCAGCGGACCGACGAGCCACGCCCAGACCGTCCCTTGATGGTACGCCGCGTCGCGCGACCGCAGATCGCCGTCGTAGATCGGCTTGTAGTCGGGTTCGCCCGGCGCCAGCGAACGCAAACCCATCGGCGTCAGCAAGCGATGCACGACCTGTTCCAACACTGATTGCCAACGCTCTTGCTGAAGCACGGGATGCGGCAGCGAGATGGCAAAAATCTGATTCGGGCGAAACAGCGGGTCGGCGCCTTGCTCGCCGTCGATCACGTCATACAAGCAACCCTGCTCCGCGTTCCAGAAGCGGCGGTTGAACGAAGCCTTCGCGCGATCGGCCAACTCGCCATAACGGGCGCCGTCGTCAGACATCTGCTCGTCTTCGGCCCACTGCTGCATCAGCCGCAAGGCGTTGTACCACAGCGCGTTGATCTCCACCGCTTTGCCGCGCCGCGGCGTTACGACCCAATCGCCGACCTTGGCATCCATCCAGGTCAACTGGTAACCGGCTTGCCCCTGCGCAAGCAAGCCGTCTTCCGGATCGACATGGATGCCGAACCGCGTGCCCTGGAGGTGATGGTCGATGCTGCCGGCCAACAGGGGGAACAGCGTCTTGAGCGTTTCCCGATCGCCCGTGGCTTGCAGATAACGGTCAAGGGCATGGAAGTACCAGAGCGTGGCGTCGGCCGTGTGATAGACGCCGGCATCTTCGCCTTCGGGAAACAGGTTGGGAATCAGCCCGTCGCGGATGTGCAAGGCGAAGGAGCGCAAAATGTAACCGGCCTCGGCGTGCCGGCCGGTGCACAGCGTCAGTCCTTCCAGGCTGATCATCGTGTCGCGGCCCCAATCCGTGAACCAATGGTAACCGGCGATGATGCTGCGCACGTCGTCGCCGGCGGAGTGCAGACGGACGGCATCGCCCACGCGGGTTGCCGGGCGGATCACGAACTGATCGGCGGCCAACACCAACTCGGCCGCTACGCCATCGGAAATCTGCGGTCCGGCCTGGCTGAGCAAGCGGTGTCTTCGCCGCTGCTCCGCCTCAAACGCTTCCTTCGGAGCGGCGGCGCAGATCACTTCCCACGACTCGGTGCTGGCGACCAGCGCAGCCTCTTCTCCCGGCGCCAGATCCGTCTTGAAATACCCCGGGCTCCAGACGGCGCCTTGCGCGTCGTAGCCGCGGCGGTGTTCCATGCGATAGAACAGCTCGCGTCGATGGCCGCCGTCGAGCACCATGGCCGCAGGGTCGGCGTACAACTTGGCGCGCAGCGGGGGAACGTCGGGATAGGAAACCTCGCAGCCGTGATCGGATGTAGTCACGGTGAAGCGGTGTTCGATCTTCCCGGAGACCGGATCGTCGTGATTGCGAAAGCAGACGGAAGGCCGGATGCGCAGCCGCAGCCTGCCCGGCCCTGACACCACGCGGTAACACAAATAAGCGGTGTTCTGCTGATAAGGCAGTAACACGCGGCGCTCGACGAGAAAGTCGCCGACGGCGTATTGCCAAACCGGCAGACCCATTTCCAGGCGGAACTCTTGTAACGCCTCCACGCTTTGTACGATCAATTTGCGGTCAGCGCGCTCTTCGCTGCCGAGCGACACGACGCTGCCATCGGGCAGCCGAAACTCTTCGGCCACGTGGTTCAGCATCACCGTCCGGCCCAGCGGAGCAGGCAAAGCGGCAATCAGCAGCCCATGATAGCGGCGCGTGCAAACCCCCGAGATCGAGCCAGAAGCATAGCCGCCCAGCCCGTTGGTCACCAGCCATTCTCGCTGCAGCAGCAGTTCCGGGTCAAAGTCGGGACCTCGCTCCCAGGGCATGCGATTCAGCACGGGCGAAGGAAGCGAGAAGTCGATAGTGGAGTGATTCGAAGCGCCCAAGACGAACGTCCTTTCCTGCGCTGAAGATTTTTTGACGAACGGGGCGCCCGCTTGCAGGCCATGGCCGACAAGCGGTCGCCCGGCAACCACGCTGACTGCCGCGCAGCTACTGCAACGGCTCATGCGGGGCAGAGACGGCTGCCGCAACTTGGCCGCGGTCGGCGCCGCCCGATCGCTGCGTTCCGCGGGCCGGCCCTGCCTCGAGTGGAGCAAATCGCAGACCTCTACCCGGCGAAGTTAGGAATCCCGGCGCCGACGGCGCCGCTTGTTTTTTCCATCGGCAGAATTGGGGCGTGCTCCAAGTTGGCGCGTCATTCGCACGCTAAAGCGTTCCGGGTGCAGAACCTACCCTAGAGCATAGGCGTGCGTAACAACGATGCGGACTCATTCATGCAAGCAAGCGGCCGCGGGCATGGATCGCCGGCTGCCTGTCGGCGCGGAAGTGCTTGAAGCGGGAGTGCATTTCCGCGTCTGGGCCCCGCACTGCCGTCGGGTGGAAGCGGTCTTCGAGCCCTATGGACGCGACCGGTCTGCGACAGTGGAGCTCGAACGTGAAGGCGACTGCGGTTATTTTTCAGGACTGGCGGAAACAGCTCGCGCTGGCCTGCAATATCGCTTCCGGCTCGACGGCGACCGCCAGTGGCTGTTTCCCGATCCCGCCTCGCGGTTCCAGCCCGAAGGGCCGCTGGGGCCGTCGCAAGTCGTCGATCCGCGGGCTTTCGCCTGGACCGATGCCGACTGGCCGGGCATAACGCCGGCCGGACAGGTTCTGTATGAACTGCACGTTGGCGCCTTCACGCCGGAAGGAACCTGGCGGGAGGCGCGCCAGCAGCTTGCGGAACTGGCCGCCACGGGCGTGACGCTGGTGCAAATGATGCCCGTCGCGGATTTCGTCGGACGATTCGGCTGGGGCTACGATGGCGTGAACCTGTTTGCGCCCACCAGGCTGTACGGCTCGCCTGACGAGTTGCGAGCGTTTATTGACGCCGCTCACGCGCTCGGCCTGGGCGTGCTGCTGGACGTGGTCTACAACCACGTCGGTTCGTCGGGCAATTTCCTGACCGAGTTCTCCCCCGATTACGCGAGTCAACGGCATCCGAACGAATGGGGCCAGTCGATGAATTTCGACGGTCCGAACTCAGGTCCGGTCCGCGAGTTCGTCATCGCCAACGCCGCCTACTGGATCGACGAGTTCCATTTTGACGGCCTGCGGTTCGACGCCACGCAAGCCGTGCTTGACGATTCGGCAGATCCTATCCTGGCGGCGATTGGACGCGCTGCTCGTCGGGCGGCCGGCTCGCGCTCGATCGTATTGACTGGCGAAAACGAACCGCAGAACGTGCAGTTCCTGGCGGCGAGGGATCGCAGCGGCGCGGCGCTCGATGCCTTGTATAGCGACGACTTCCACCATGCGGCCCTGGTGCGACTCAACGGCCGCCGCGACGGCTATTATCACGACTATTTCGGCGCCCCGGAAGAATTTATTGCGCTGGCCAAGAGCGGCTTCTTGTACCAAGGTCAGTATTATTCGTGGCAGAAGGCGCCGCGTGGCACGCCGACGGACGGCATTCCGGCTCATGCCTTCGTCAACTGCCTCGAAAACCACGACCAGTTGGCGAATTCGGCTGACGGCCGCCGCACGTGGCAGATGACCAGCCCCGGTCGGCATCGTGCGATGACGGCCTATTTACTGTTGACGCCGGGCACGCCCATGTTGTTTCAAGGCCAGGAGTTTTCCGCTAGCAGCCCGTTTTTGTACTTCGCCGATCCGCCGCCGGAGCAAGCCGCCAGCGTGATCGAAGGGCGCAAATCGTTCTTGAAGCAGTTTCGTTCACTGTCGCCGGCGGAAGTGCAAAATCGGCTGCCCGATCCTACAGACTATGATTCGTTCCGCCGTTCCAAGCTCGATTTCGCCGAGCGTTCGACGCACGCCGCCAGCTACGCGTTGCACCGCGACTTGTTGCGGTTGCGGCGAGACGATCCCCTGTTTCGCCGCCAGGACGCGCAATCGCTACAAGGGAGGCGACTAAGCGGCGAAAGTTTCGTGTTGCGCTATTTCGGCCACGAGCTTGGCGACCGGCTGCTGCTCGTCAATTTCGGTCCCGAATTGCAGATGGAGTCAATGCCCGAGCCGCTGCTGGCGCCGCCGCTCGGCGAGCGTTGGCGGCTGGCCTGGTCGAGCGAAGATCTGGCATACGGCGGCGCCGGCGTGCCGCCGTTGCGGGCGAGCAAAGGCTGGATCATCACGGGCGAATCGGCCGTAGTGCTGACCTCGCGCGCGTAGCATTGCCTGCGGCGCGGTGATGCGAATTCTGCCAACGAGTGCAGTTCTTTCGCAGCCCGATCTGGACGTCGGCGAAACCTCGCTTCGGCGGGGCTTGCTCCGCAAGAGCGCTCGCTGTATCAAATTGCCAGCCGGCTTGGACCTGCCAGGTCGCTAGGCCGAATAGAACTCGTCGCTCGAGACGAGCGAGATCTCCATCTGCTGCGGCGTCAGCCCGGATTGCAGTTGCGATAGCCAATAGGCCGCGCCGCCGGGATCGGCCGGGCGCCCCAGGTAGGCTTCGTAAGAGGCCGCGACTACGTCCGACAGGTACTCGGTCGAACTCAAGAATCCGTTGACCACCGAAGATCGCGATGTCCCGGAATCCAACAACCCTTTCCAGTAAGCCGCTTCGCCCAGACTGGGCGTCCGGTTCAATAGATCGCTGTACAGATTGTAGACGAACCCTGCGTTCGAACCGGCTCGCAAGAAGTACTCGTTCGACGACAGAATGACGAGTTGGATCTGCGTCGAGGTCGTTCCGGCGCTCATGGCATTGAGGAACGCGTTCAGGCCGGAAGAATCGGCCGCTCGGGCAAGGTAATCCTCGTAAAAGCCGTTGATCAAATTGGTTCGAGCTTCGGTCGAGTTGACGAACGACGCAGCGACCGAATTGCGGCTGGCCCCGCCGACGAGCTGATTCACCCAGTACATAATCTCGCCGTCGCTCGTCGCCCCCGCCGCACGGTCGAGCGTGTCGACGTAGAGGTTGCTCACGAAACGATAGTTCAGGCTGACCAGCGTGACCGTAGCCGGCTTGAGACTTGTGCTGACACCGTCGTTGGCGACGAAGGTGAAGCTATCGCGCCCCTCGAAGCCGGCGTTGGGCGTATACGTGAACGAGCCGTCGGCGTTTAACGCAAGCGTGCCGTTCGCAGGGCCGCTTACCAACACGGCGTTGAACACGGCGCCGACGGCCCCGGTAGTTCCGGCGAGCACGCCCGGCGCCGACACGTTCAAGGGCGTGCCGGCCTGGAAAGCATAATTGTGATCGGTCACGATCGGCCGAGCCGTCGGCAGCGGAGAGCTCCAGAGTTCGTTGCCGACCGTGCCGTTGTCGGCCGCCATGAACAAGGTGTCGCCGGCGATCGTCAGGTTCTGCGGATTCGAACTTGGGGCGCCGGGGTAAATGTCGGTGACCAGCATCGTGCCGGCCGCCGTACCGTCGCTCTGCCAGAACTCGACGCCGTGCGTGCCGTCGTTGGCGGTGAAGAAGAGCGTACCGTTGCCGTTGATCAGGTTGGCAGGCGTCGAACTCGGCAACCCCGGATTGATGTCCAATACCATCACCGTGCCGGCAGTTGTGCCATCGCTTTTCCATAATTCCGAGCCGTGCGTGCCGTCGTTGGCGCGGAAGAACAGAATGCCGTCCACGTTCGTTAAGTCGGCCGGGTTGGAACTGGCGCCGGCGGACGTTGTGTTGATGTCTTTGACCATCGCCGTGCCGGCCGCCGTCCCGTTGCTCATCCAAAGCTCGTTGCCGTGAACGCCGTCATTGGCGGAGAAAAACACGACGCCGCCGACATTGGTCAGGTCCGTGGGATTGGCGCTGCTGGCGCCGGCGAACACGTCCGAAACCATCACCGTGCCAAGCGTCGTGCCGTCGCTCGTCCAGAGTTCCCTGCCGTGCGTGCCGTCGTCGGCCGAGAAGTAGAGCGTCCCGTTGACGTTCGTCAACTCGAGCGGGTTGGCGCTGCCGCCAGCCGGATGAATGTTAATGAGCAAGTGTGTGCTGGCCAGCGTGCCGCTGGTGACGTACAGCTCGCGGCCCGTCGTTCCGGCATTGGCGGTGAAAAATACCGTGCCGTTGACATTGGTCAGGCTGGCCGGATTCGCCGGGCCGCCGGAACTGGGCTGCAGGTTGCTGATCATCACGGTTCCGCCCGGCGTGCCGTCGCTCTTCCAGACCTGCAGATTGTGCGTACCATCGTTGGCCGTGAAATAGAGCGTGCCATTGACGTCCGTGAGATTGGCGGGATAGAAACCGCCGCCGCTTTCGTTGATGTCGGTGACCATCGTCGTGCCAGCCGTCGTGCCGTCGGTCCGCCAGAGTTGCACGCCGTGAACCCCGTCCGTCGCCGCGAAATAGACGTAGGCGCCTGAGGCGGTCAGGTCGGTCGGGTTGGAATTGTTAGCGACGTTGCTGACGCCGTCGAAATGCGTGCCTGGGTAAATGTCGTCGACCAGTACGGTCGCGCTTCCGTCGCTGCGCCACAGTTCATTGCCGTGCGCGGTCGGTCCGTCGTTGGCTGCGAACAGCAGATTGCCGTTCAAGGAGGCCGTTTGGGAGGGATTCGAACTGGGCGCGCCAGGATAAATGTCCATCAGCAGCGTTGCGGCCAGCAGACGCCGCTTTTCCAGCTCCTCGAATCCAATGCCCTGCAGGCTGAATCCCAGCGGATGTCGACGGCGATGTCGCAGGCGTGAAGCTCGTTTGCGGCGATTACGGGAGGTCAAAGAACCGACTGGCAAGTTCAGCGGCATCGTGGTGGTTCCTGGTGATCAGGTCCTGGCAGTTGCGCCCCTTTTGAAGCGGAGCGCCAAACGGCGACGGCGGACCTGGGCGGCCGCGCAGATGCGCTCGAAGCGGCCGCTCTAGCCAAGACACCTCAGACCTTGGCGGCCGCCCGGAGACATGCCGCGAGGTCCGCTGGCCGGATAGGTTGACCAACTTCACAGGTCCCAAACCCTCGGTCCGACGCTTTCGAGGATAAGCTCCTGCAATCTGCATAAGCAAGAGCCGTGCCGCCGGAAAGCGCCCCGCGCATTTCTACGCCGGCGGCAGGCTCTGGTTCGCAAAACTGTGCTCTCCAGCGCGCGAGAGGTCCATTCCTGACACATACGGCACAACTTGTACCTGCGTGTACAAGGAGCAGGCCAAAAGATAAACTGATATGCATCTGTGGTGCAAAACTGATCAGCCGATCAAAAAAACAAACCACGTAATGCCGATGGCCTTTAGACCCGGTACTCAACACGCGGGCATGAGCCGCAAGCGATTTCTGCAAATCGGTTGCTCCGGCGTCCTGGGTTTCCAGTTCGGCCAAGGGCTCTCGCTGCCCGGCTGGCGGTCGTCATGCCTGGCGGCGTCGGAAGCGGCAACTCCCGGCGGCAAGGCCCGATCCTGCATCATCCTGTATTGCTGGGGTGGAATGAGCCATCTCGACACGTGGGATCCGAAGCCGGATGCGCCCAGCGAAGTTCGCGGCGAGTTCTCGCCAATTTCCACCGCCACGCCAGGAATTCAAATCAGCGAGCACATGCCCTGTTTGGCGCGGCACACGGAAAAATTGGCCATCATCCGCTCGATCCATCACGACGATTCCGCACACGGCCGAGGGATGTATTGGAACATCACTGGGCACCGCCCGCCGCGAGCCGGAAACATTCCCCCCGAGCCGAGCGATTGGCCTTCGCTGCCCGCCATGATCTCCAGGCTGCGATCGACCCCGCGCGGCGCCCCGGCCGCCGTTCGCTTGCCTTACCCGATGGTCGACAACAATACGCTGCAAGCGGGCGAGTACGGCGGCTGGCTGGGAGTCCAATATGACCCGATCGTGATTCGCACTCCCAGCGGCGAGCCGTACGGCGGGGTTTCGAGAACACTCGGCTCCGAGGCGTTGAAGCTTGAAGACGTCGATGGCGCTCGGCTGTCTTCACGCGGCCGGTTGCTGGACGCCCTCGAGAAGCCGGTGGGCCAGCCCGCCGATTTTGAGAATTACAGTCATTTCCGCAGCCTCGCCCGAGACATCCTGTGCGGTTCGGCCGTAAAGAACGCCTACAACCTGGACAATGAAGATCCGAAGGTTCGCGAATCTTACGGCGACCACCTGGGCGGCCAAAGCATGCTGTTGGCCAGACGCCTGACGGAAGCCGGCGTGCCGGTGGTTCAGGTCTGCTGCGCGGCGGGCGATCTCAACGGCGGCGCCGGAGATATGTGGGATACGCACGGCGACAACTTCAATCGCCTCAAATCTCGGTTGCTGCCGGTTTTCGACCGCGGCGTATCCGCCTTGCTGCAAGATCTTGCCGATCGGGGAACGCTCGACGAGACGCTGGTCGTCATGCTTACTGACTTCGGCCGGACTCCTCGCGTCAACGGCGCCGCCGGTCGCGATCACTATCCGAACGTCTACTCGGTCGCCCTGGCCGGGGGCGGCATTCGCGGCGGCCAGGTCTACGGCAGCAGCGACGCCCAAGGCGCCTTTCCCAGAACTCGGCCCTGCGGTCCGCCAGACATTCACGCCACCGTTTTCCAGGCGTTGGGCATCTCTCCCCGAGCCGAGATTCGAGACATGCTCGGGCGGCCGTTTCCGGTCAGCGACGGCGAGATCCTGCCGCTTTGCTGATGAGCACGCGCCTCCGCGACCGGCGCCCCGC
>DASZUP010000637.1:0-2941 GCA_035547635.1 Pirellulales bacterium | reverse complement strand
TTGCCCCGTGAGGCAGTGAAATAGCGTGCAACCCAGGGCATAAATGTCGCTCCGCGCATCGGCTTTCCGCGGATCCTGAGCCTGCTCGGGCGCCATGTAGGCGAACGAGCCCAGAATCGTATTGGCGGTGGTCAACTCCATACCGCCGTCTTTAGAGCCGAGTACGTCGCGCGCCGCTCCCAGTTCCATCACTTTTACCGTCCCCGCCGCGTGCAACCACAGGGTGCCCGGCCGCAAATCGCGATGAACGATTTGGCGCTCGTGCAGATAGTCCAGGCCCAACGCCGCTTGGCGCACCAGCGCACACGCTTCGCCGTAGGGCAACCGCTGCCGTTGGGCCAAACGCGCTTCGAGCGAGTCGCCGGCCAGGTCTTCGAACGCGAGGTAGTGTATGGCGCCGATCTGTCCGGCGTGAAACGTGCGAACGACGTGTGGATGATCCAACATCACGGCCAGCTGAGTCTCGCGATGCATGCGAGCCAGATTTTCATGATCGGCATGCAGTGACGTGGGGAAAATCTTGAGACTGACAGGCTGGTCCAACTCGTCGTGTACCGCGCGGAACACCGGGCCCAGCCGTCCGGCCACGATCCGCTCATACACCCGATACGGTCCCAGTAAGAACGGGCCGGTATGTCCGGCAAGAATCGCCGCGCCTTGAAACTCGCTCAGCAGATGCTGAGCGATGAGCCACTCGACCAGGCCCTCGCCGTCGACGGCCGCCGTCGATCGCTCCCGCCATAAGGCCATCTGCAAATCGAGCGTTTCGGGCGAGAGCAGCCGGCTTGACAACAGCCGTCGCCGAACGTCAGACGCCCCGTTCATGTGTAGCCTTTATCATTGGGCGAGCGCCGCAGCCCTTTCGCCCGGTAGACGGTGGGGAGGAGCCATGCGGCGCAAATAAATAACGCTTTTGGGTAGACCGACAGCATACCAATCGCCGCCTCAATGGGCACGCGCTTTCTTGTGCTTCCGCCGTTCGTGGGGGCGGCGGTTTCCGCCAGACCCGCCGTCCATGCATGTGAATGGACGCCAGATTCCGCGGCTGCCGGTTCTCGCCGGCGAGAAACGGTTGTACAATCGGACGTCAAGCTGGACAGCGGCTCTTAACGGAATTGACGCATGGCGAAGACGGCGCGCCGGCATTCCGCCCTGCGTAAGCAAGTAGCCGCCCGCTTGTTGCATGCTCCTCTTATATTCTTGTCACCCAGCGTTGTGCGAACGCTAACTGCCCACCGTCAGTTTTTTGGCTCATCGTCGCGGCCAAGGCGAAACGCATGACTGACTCTGCCGACGCGAGCGTTGGGAGCCGAGACCCGCAGCTCGACGAGCTCGCTCGCGAAATCGCACTCAGGCGGCAGGCCGAGGAGAAACTGCAACAAGCCCTCGCGCGCCAACGCAGCCTCGAAGAGGCGTTGCGGAACAGCGAAGACCGGTTCGCGCGATTCATGCAGCACTTCCCCGGGTTGGCATGGATCAAAGACGAAGCCGGGCGTTACGTCTACGCCAACGACGCCGCCGTCCAAGCGTTTCAATGCGAACGAGAAGCGCTTTACGGGAAGACCGACGATGAAATCTTTCCGTCCGAGACCGCCGCTCAATTCAAAGAAAATGACCTCCGGGCTCGTGCCAGTGCAGCAGGCGTGCGAGTTACGGAAACGTTGATGCAGAAAGACGGTGAGCTCCACTATTCCGTCGTCAGTAAGTTTCCGATCCCTGGACCCGACGCCGCGCCAGACATGGTGGGCGGAATGGCGGTGGACGTCACCGAGCGTCGACGCGCCGAACAGGACGCGCAATTCCTGGCCGCGGCAAGCGCGGCGCTCGCCGACGTGGCCGACTATGAAAGCACATTGCAGACCGTCGCCCAACTGGCCGTGCCCAGCTTTGCCGACTGGTGCGCGGTGTATCTGCTGGACGCTGACGGCAGCTTGCGGCAACTTGCCGTCGCTCACATCGGCCCGGACAAGGTCACGCTTGCCGGCGACTTACAGCATCGCCGCCCGCCTGAACCCGCTGCGGCGCGAGGCGCCTGGAAGATTGTTCGCACCGGCCGGTCGGACATCGTTCCCGACGTCAGCAACGAGCCTGCAGCGCTAGAGAGCCTGGATGCAACGCAGTTGAGCCTGATCCGCGAGCTCGGTTTGAGATCCTATCTGGGGGCGCCGTTGAGCGTCCGCGGCAAGACGTTCGGGGCCATGACTTTCTTTTCCTCCGAGTCGGCGCGCCGCTACGGCCCTGAGGATCTGGCCATGGCCCGGGATCTGGCGCATCGTGCAGCCATAGCCATCGAAAATGCCCGATTGTACCAGGCGCTAAAAGACGCCGACCGGCGCAAGGATGAGTTTCTGGCGCTGCTGGGCCACGAGTTGCGCAACCCGTTGGCGCCGATCTGCAATTCGCTTCAAGTCCTGAGGCTGCCCGGCGCCGATGCCGCGATTACCGAGCGAGCCCGGGAAATGATCGAGCGGCAGATCGAGCAGATGGTCCGGCTGGTGGACGACTTGCTCGACGTCTCTCGCATCATGCGCGGCCAGGTCGAATTGCGGCGCGAACCGATCGAACTCGCCACGGTCATCGCCCGGGCCGTCGAGACTTCCCAACCGTGTATCGATGCGGAACGCCATCGCTTGACGGTGGGCATGCCGCCTGATCCGCTCTGGCTCCACGGCGATCTGGTGCGATTGGCCCAGGTGGTCTCCAACCTGCTCAACAACGCCGCGAAATACACCGAACGCGGCGGTGAAATCGGGCTCGAGGCGGCGCGTGAGCAGGACAAGGCCGTGGTGCGGGTTCGCGATAACGGCATTGGCATCGCCGCCGAGACCCTGCCGCGACTGTTCGACATGTTCTACCAGGCGGAGCGGCGCACCAGGCACTCGCAAGGCGGTTTAGGCATCGGCTTGTCGCTCGTGCGGCGCCTCGTCGAATTGCACGGCGG
>DASZUP010000636.1:0-1893 GCA_035547635.1 Pirellulales bacterium | reverse complement strand
GGTTGCCGTTTAAGCCGAAGACAAATTGGCCGCCGCTGTTGATGAACATACCGCCGTTGTTTGTGAAGCTGCCACCGCCAGCGCTTCCCTGAATATCGATGCTGCCGCCGCTGGAGCTGCTGCTGTTGTTCGTCTCAATGTCACCATCGGCTTCGTTGGTGAGTCGGCCGTGAAGAATTGCCAAGCCATTGATCTGCAAGATTGAAGAGGCGCGTTGCAGTATTCGATTTTGCTGGATTATATGACTTGGGGCGCAGTTTGCTTGCAAATTCGGTTTGTGGATTCCCTCGAATCGGCAGCCATGATTCCCTCTGCCCGAGCTGATCGGACGGAGGGATTGCGATGCGGCCGAAGGAGAGGCGCGAGACCGGCGAGCATGACCTGTTCCGCTCGCGGCTCGATCAGATCATTGACCTCGAGCATGCGCTGGTGAAGCTCGCCAGGGCGATCGACTGGCGCTTCTTGGAAGAGAAGTTCGGAACGGCCTATAGCGACAAGCCAGGGCACCCGCCGCTGCCGACGCGGCTGATGGCGGGGCTCGCCATCCTCAAGCACAGCTACGATCTGTCTGACGAGGCGCTGTGTGAGCGCTGGGTGGAGAACCCGTATTTCCAATACTTTTGCGGCGAGGAGTTCTTCCAGCACCGGCTGGTGTTCGACCGCTCCTCGCTGACGCGCTGGCGCCAGCGCATGGGCGAACAGAAGCTCGTGGCGCTGATCCAGGAGAGCCTGGCAACAGCGGCGCGGACCGGCGCGATCAAGCCGTCCGACCTGTGCCGCGTGGTGGTCGACACCACGGTTCAGGAGAAGGCGGTGATGTTCCCGACCGACGCCCGGCTGATCAACCGGGCGCGCGAGCGGCTGGTGCGGCAGGCCCAACAATGCGGCGTGAGGCTGCGCCAGTCCTATCGCCGGGTCGGCAAGCTGGCGCTGATCAAGCACCAGCGCTACGCCCACGCCAAGCAGTTCAAGCGCGCTAACCGAGCCTTACGCAAGCTGCGGACCTATCTCGGCCGTGTCATCCGTGACATCCGCCGCAACACGGTCGGCAATGAGCGGATGCACGACGCCTTCCTGCGGCCGCTATATCTGGCCGAGCGGGTGCTGTTGCAGGACCGCAGACAACGCGGACGTAAGGTCTATTCGCTGCATGCGCCCGAGGTTGAATGCATCGGCAAGGGCAAGGCGCATCGCCCCTATGAGTTCGGCGTCAAGGTCAGCGTCGCCACCCCGGTCAAGCATTCCGCCGGCGGCCAATTTGTCACCCACGTTGCCGCGCTGCCCGGCAATCCTTACGACGGCCACACCCTGGCCAAGGTCATCCCGGCGATCGAGGCGCTCGTCGGCAATGTGCTCGACCGCATCGTCGCCGATGCCGGCTATCGCGGCCACAACGCCCCGCCTGATTACAAGTTCAAGGTCTATACCGCAGGCCAAAAGCGCCGGGTCACCGAGCAGATCAAACGCGACTTCAAGCGACGCGCCGCTATCGAGCCGGTCATTGGCCATCTCAAGGACGACCATCGCATGGGCCGCAATTATCTCGCCCATTCGAGCGGCGATGCCATCAACGCAGTCCTCGCCGCCGCAGCCTACAACTTCCGCCGCCTCATCGCCTGGCTGAGGCTTTTGCTGCTCCGAATCCTGCTCTTCTTCAGTCCCGTCGTTCAGCTCAAATCAGCCTGAAATCGGCGTTCTTCACGGACGACGACAGCACGGTCGAGCGCCGCCAAGTCCGGGTCGGAACAAATGACCCGCTCGGCCGGGCTCAGCGGTCCGCTGCAAGAAAAGCTGGGCACGGCGGCGCTCGCGGGCGAGCCGCCTGGAGCCATGAACCCGATCGCCAGCGCGGCCGCCGCCGTTCTGGCCCGAAACGCCACTATACCGCTTTCA
>DASZUP010000635.1:0-2884 GCA_035547635.1 Pirellulales bacterium | reverse complement strand
TCGACGCCGGTTCGCCAGAACCGTTCAAGATCGACCTTCCGGCAAGTCGTCGAGGAGAGTCAAGGACACGCCGAGGCAAACTCTAAACCTGGCGCGCCAACTAAGTTGTAATACGTGAATTTTCTACGTTTTTCGTCCGCTAGGCATCACCGTCAACGATTGGCGCGCATTATGCATTTGCCCTCGACAGCAGCCGCGTTGCCGACCAGAGCGGGCGGAAGTGCACGGTGCAGACCGCAAAGAGTCCAAGGGGGTGCGCGTCATGGAGCCAGAAGAAGTGGAGCGACAAGTACATGCCTTTCAGGCGAGGCTCAATCGTTTCCTGAGCGATCTGGGAATTTTGGCTCCGCTCCAACGCAGGCTGGTTGAAGACGCCGCGAAGGTTGCCGCGCTCTTAAAAGAATTGGGCGATCGGCAATGCTCGAATCAAAACGCGCGTCATGAGCCCGTCTGATCGCGCCGCGCGTTGTCCCTCCTGCGGCGCACGCGAAAACCAGGAGCAACTGGGCCCGCTAGGCTACGAGCCGTTCATCGTCTATCACTGTCGCTCGTGCGGGAAGATCTACGTCCGCCTTGACGACGACCGGCGCGATCGCGAAAGCGCTAAAGGTACGTGAGCCGCTCGCTTGCTTCAGCGTCCAACGGTTGCCGCGAGTTGGCGAAGGACTTGAAACGCTTCCGTCGTGCTCGCTGGGCCGCTGACGTCGCAGAAGGCGCGGCCGAGGGTTCCGACTCAGCTCATGCCAACGCAAAGCGTTCGCAAGACGGATCGCCGGTTTGCTAGCTGACGCGTCCGCTAATGTTGGACGGCGGCTCCCCGGCAAGCCTTTGTCTGGCCGCTCGCAAAACTTGCGGCCCGCGTTTGGACAGCGGATACTTGGAGACGGCAATTTTATCCCCAGGCAGTTTGCCTCACCACGTTTTATCCCATTCCCTGGAGCCGACATGATGCAGCGACGTACGTTTCTGGGCGCCGCCCTGGCCGCTTCGACCGCTTCTCCTTTGATGGCGGCGCTGCGCAAGCAGCGGTGGGATGACGCGGCGGAAGTGCTGGCGCAAGCCACGGCGACCAAGCAGGTCGCGGCGGCAACACTGCACGTGGTGCAAGGAGAAGAAGCGTATTCGCGGCACTTCGGCAAGGCGACTTCCGACGACGCCATGTTCCTGCTCGGCTCCGTCTCCAAGCCGATCAACGTGACGGCCGTTATGACGCAGTTCGATCAAGGGAAGTTCAAGCTCGACGATCGGGTAAAGAAGTTCCTGCCCGAGTTCACGGGCGACGGGCGCGACGGCGTGACGATCCGCCATCTGCTGACGCACGTTTCAGGGCTGCCCGACCAGGTCGCCAACAACAGCGACCTGCGCCGTAGCCACGCGCCGCTGTCGGAGTTCGTCCGGCAGGCCGCCCGGGCGCCGCTGGCCTTTGCCCCCGGCTCGCGCTACCAGTACTCCAGCATGGGCATTCTGCTGGCCACGCGGATTGCGGAACTCACCAGCGGATCGGACATTCTCACGCTGGTCGACCGCAGCGTGTTGCAGCCGCTGGGCATGCAGCATTCGGCGCAGGGGCTGGGACGGTTCAAGCTGGCAGACCTGGTCGAGTGCCAGATGGACGGCGCCGCGCCCGAGTCGGGCAGCGGCGATCCCAAAGCTCAGGAATGGAACTGGAACAGCCTCTATTGGCGGAAGCTGGGCGCGCCGTGGGGAGGAACGCATGCCTCGGCGCCCGACATCGGCAAATTCCTGGCCGAGTTTCTGCACGCCGGCGGCAAGGCCGTGCGGCCTGAGACCGCGCGGCTGATGACCAAGAATCACAATCCGCCCGGCTTCACTCAGCGAGGCTTGGGTTTTGGCGTCGGCGAGCAGGCCGGCAGCCCGGGCTGCTCCGAGCGCACCTTCGGCCACACCGGCTCGACCGGCACGCTCTGCTGGGCCGACCCCGCCACGCGGACCCTTTGCGGCGTGCTCACCTCGCTGCCGCGCCGCGCCGTCCAGCCTCATCCGCGCGAGGTGGCCGCCGATCGGGTAGCGGCCGGAGCCCGCCGTTGACATTGCGAAGCCAGCGACGCCCCCGTAGCGGAATCGGTGATGATTCCGGGCCTTGCCGCTTGGCCGACGGAACTCTCACGCTATTCCGCTACATTGTGAGGGCGATGCTCCTGGAGCGGAATCGATGACGCTTCCGGGCCCTGCAGCATCAGCAACAGAACTCTCACGCTTTGCCGCTACATTGGGCAAACGACGCCTGTGGCGACTGATATTGACGCCTGGTGAGAAAGGGGCGTTAATCACCGCTTGCATATCGGTGCGTTGGGTTGGCGTCTTGATCATGGAGGCAGGATGATGCCTGCGAGCAAGCGACGGATCGTGCTGGCGTTGCTGGTCGGTTTGCATGCGGCGGCCGCCGTGCTATTGGCGCCGGTCGATTTCCTCGAGCCCGAGTCCTTGTCGGGATATATCAAATTCGCCGTCTTCGGCGCGTTGATGGCTCCGCCAGCGCTGTTGGCCTTCTGCGCCGTCCTGGGGCCCTGGCCGGGTGCAACTCGGGCGCCGCTGACAACCTGGCTCGTATGCGCCTTCGGGCTGCTGGTGGGCTACGGCGCTTGGCGCGGCGATTTCGGATACGGGACGGCGAGCGACCCCGCCGGACTAGCCTCGCTGTGTTTCATCCCGCTCTTTGAGTTCTTTGTGCTGCTTGCGCCTCTCGCCTTGTTGCGCGGCGTCCGGCGTTGGCGATTGGAACCATCGTCTGGCGATACTATAAACACATTGCAAACAGAGGCGGCGTCGCGGCGCTCGTCCAGCCAGTACACGATCAGGTCGCTGCTGGCCTGGACGCTCGCGGCTGCGACCGTTGTTGCCGGCCTGCGCTGGCTCTTGTTGA
>DASZUP010000634.1:0-1926 GCA_035547635.1 Pirellulales bacterium | reverse complement strand
CGGGAGAGTGGTGGACGTGACGCCGAAAGTGGCCACCGAACTCGGAATGAAGAAGAACGGTGTCGTGCCGGTGGAGGTAAAGCCGATCGCCGTGCCGCAGCGTGATGGCGCAATCAAACTCGGCGCGGGCGCTGCCGACCTTTCGACCGATAAGCTGCGGGAGGCGACTCGGACCACGCAGGCGCTGAGCCCGGCCGGAAAGACGGAAACCGCGCAGGCGCGTTAGGCGCCTCGTTCGGGTTGAGGGTCGGCGCAGACCCGTTCTTCGTAAGCGGCGTGGGTGACGGCCCATAAGCGCTAACATGAGCCGCTGGCTGGGCAAACCGTCGTGGCCGGCGCAGGCGCATAAGCGCCAACTTAGCGGGGAATTGCACGTAAAACGTCGTGGTGGGCGAAGGCCCACCACCCACGCCTTGCTGCAGTCACACCACATCGCAAGCCGGCAAGCCTGGTGGCTGAGCGAGGTGACCGCCGCAGCAATCCGTGGATGGCCGGCGTGTGCCCATAGGGGCTAATTATGCGGAAGCCGTAATGAACCACGTCGTGGCGGGCGCAGGCCCCATAGGCGTTAAATTAGTGCCGCAGGGGATAGCAGACTTGGGGCTTTCGCTTTCGCCGTGAGTTGGCGAGGCGGCGATGGACGTTGGGTCCGGCCTGGATGAGGTGGTGGAGCGAGAGCGGCCCGAGTACGAGCTTGACCAAGCAGAGGAAGGCGATGCCCTGCAGGGTCCAGAGCGAGGGCAGATACTCCGCGTCGAGCAGGTCCAGAGGGGGAAGAGTCCAGGAGACCCTGGCTGATGTCGTCGACGAGCAAAGCAAGAATGAGGTGGGCATAGAGCCAACTTCGTGATGCCTGCGGGGTTCGCGCGGGCAGGCGGTCGATGTGCAGCAGCGACTTCAAACGCTTGAACGCCAGCTCGATCTGCCAGCGCAAGCGGTAGGCGGCGAGGATTTCCTCGGCCTTGTAGCCTTCGGCCGCCAGCGAGGTAGCCAGGATGAGGAACTCCGCGGCAACCAGGCTGTTGGGATGAACCGTCTTCTGCTTGCGCGGCGCCTGGCGCTTCAGCCGTTTGCGGATCTGTTCGGCAATCTCGGCCGGCCGGCGCAGAATGATCAGGCGCAATGGCAGGTGGTCCCCTCCGCCGAGTTTGGCTTGCACCAGCACCTCCTGCGGGTGGTCGTCGACCGGCAGCGTCTTGAGATGCTCGATCAGATTGAAGGACGCGCCGTCCGACCGGGTCAGGCGGAACGACTTCCAACGGGCGCGAACGACGAAGTCCGCCTGGCTGCCGCTTTGCGTGCGAAAGCGGTGCAAGGCCGGGGCGGAGGCGAAGTTGCGGTCGCAGATGCGAACCTCGCCGGGGACGGGGGCGCCGCGTTCCACCGACTCCGCACCGTGCTTGTCGGTGAGTTCCAGATGCGAGAACCCGCCCCTGCCGAGGTCGAAGGCGGCATGGATCCGCCAGTCGGTTCCCGTGCTGCCGGGCTGGTTCACGTGGGTGCCATCGACCGCGCGCAGAATGCGTCCTGGCCAGTGCAGGGTCCTGGCATCGGCATGCGCAGTGAGAAGGGCGTCCATGATGGACTTGAGGAAGGGGACGGCCTTGTCGAGGCGGTACTTGATGGCCGGGTCGCTCATATGAGCCAGGCCGATCAGCTCCGCCCAGGCGGCAGTCTGCTTCAGCGACAAGCCGCCGGGGCCACGCGCCAGGGCCAGCCGCAACAGGGTGCCGCCGTCGCACAGGGCGCGCCGCCGTTGGATCGCGCAGGTTTGTCGGGCCAGTGCATCCAGGTCGAGCCCGGAGGGGAGCCGGCCGAGCAGTTCAGCGAACTGGTCGGCCGGACGCGTAGATGCTCGGTTGTGCATCTGCGCCAAGAATCGTACCGATCCGCGTCGCGCCAAGCGTAATTTAACGCCTATGGGGC
>DASZUP010000633.1:0-8533 GCA_035547635.1 Pirellulales bacterium | reverse complement strand
TGCGACAGTCGTTCCGCAGCCGCGCCGGCGACCGTTTACTCGCAGGGTTGAAGCTGCGGCACGCCTCGCTCCAGCGCAGCGACTACGCCAGCGTTCCCGCCGACCACCTGGCGCTGGCAATCGCCTTATTCGGCCCGGCGGGCCGCTCGATGAACTGCGCAACGCCTTGGGCATTCCGCCCCAGCAAGGCGGCGGCGGGAGCGGTTGCAGCAGTGGATGCGGCGGTGGAGGGTGCGGCGGCGGCTGTGGGGGCGGCTGCGGCGGGTGCAGCTAACTCTCAGGAGTGCAGAGCAAGGGACCGCGGATCGGCGCCAAGCTTTGTTCGTTAGCGTAGATCCGTGCAGATCAGCGGTTCTTCTCTTCTCGGAAATCTTAAGAATTGCGCCTGACGCCCCAGCTCACGGTACTTAAGCGCGGCCCCGATGGCATGTTTGTCACGACAGGCGAGAAATCGCGTCGGGATTAAGTTCAATGCCCAACCCAGGTCCCGTCGGCACGCGGAGCATGCCTTCCGCGTCGAGGGCGAAGGGGGGCGAGATGATCTCTTCGATGTACGGCACGCCCGTCTGGTACTCGACCCAACGGGCCACGGGCAACGCGGCGGTCAACGCCAGATCCGCCGCCACGCCGACGCCCGTGTTCCAACCGTGCGGCACGAGCATCACGCCGTGGTCGTAGGCCATCCAGCCCAGCCGGCGGCCTTCGCTCAAGCCGCCGCACTTAGTCAAATCGGGCTGAATGATGTCGAGCGCGCGGCCGGTGATGAACGGCTGGAACGACTGCCGCCGCGTCAGCACCTCGCCCGTGGCGATCAAGACGGGCGAGGCCTGCTTGAGTTCTTTGAAACCCTCGACGTCGTCCGGCTTGAGCGCCTCCTCGAACCAGACCACGCCGTAGTCGCCGAGCATGCGAGCCGTTTCCTTGGCCCAGTTCACGCCGTGCGGCCAGAACTGTTCACTGCCGCCGGCATCGACCATGATTTCGACCTGCTCGCCGACCGTATCGCGAGCCGTCTTGATCAACAGCTCATCGTACTGGCGGCTGACGCGGCCGAACGGGCGCCAGCCGAGCTTGATCGCCCGAAAGCCGCGCTCCGTCTGCTCCAGCAACTTTTCGCGAAGCAGTCCGGGTTCTTCGAACAGCATCGAAGCATACGGCTTAATCCGATCGCGGTAGTTTCCGCCCAGCAACCGCGAGACGGGCTGGCCGACCGCCTTGCCCAGCAGATCCCAGAGGGCAATGTCGATGCCGCTGATGGCGTGTTCCACCGAACCCCCGCGGCCAAGCCAAAACATGGACTGCCGCAGTTTTTCGCTGACCCGCTCGGCCTCCAAACCGTTTTCGCCGATCAAGTGCGGCCGCAGCAGTTCCAGCGAACCTTCGACCAGGGTCCGCGTCGTGTAACAACTGCCCAGCCCAGTCAGGCCTTCGTCCGTGCAGACTTCGACGAGGGTATTGTACTGGACGTTGGGATCGGTCCCCCCGGGCCAACCGTGGTCGTGGGTGGCGCCGCGGAGGGCGATCGTGCGGACTTCGGTAATCTTCATGGCGAGGAGCGGGAAGGAAGGGAGCAGGAGTTCAGAGGCTTTAAAGTACTGTTGCCGGCCGCGTATTTCAATCGCCCAAGCCATCTGGCACAATACTCTGCGGCTGCCCGCCGTTCCGCCCCACCGCTTGCGAGACCCCGCACATGCCGAACCGCGCCGAGACCGAATACCGCTATGAAAAGCTGACCTGGCCGGAAATCAACGACGCCGTTGAGTTGGGCAAGGTCTGCGTGGTGCCTTGCGGAGCGGTCGAACAGCATGGGCCGCATCTGCCGCTGGACGTCGACATCATCTGCCCGACAGAAATCGCCCGCGGCGCCGGCCGGCAAATTCCGGAGAAGATGTTGGTCCTGCCGACGGTCTGCTACGGCTACACGGGCCATGTGATGGATTTCCCAGGGACGATCAATAACGACTTCGAGCACTTCATGCACCACGTGCTCGACATCACGAAGTCTCTGGCCTATCACGGCTTTAAAAAGATCGTCTTGCTGAACGGGCATGGCTCGAACATGCCCAACCTGGACCTGGTCGCGCGGCGGACAAACCTGGAGACCGACGCGGAGTGCATCCTGGCTGCCTGGTGGCAATTGCTCACGGTCGACAAGGATTTCCTGCCTGGCTGGCGGCAAAGCAAGTTCCCCGGCGGCTGCGCCCATGCCTGCGAGTTGGAGACGTCGCTGTATCTCTATCTTGATGGCGATAACGTGCGCAAAGATCAGATCAAAAGCGGCGTGATCAGCTTCAACGAAGAAAACAGCCCGTTCAATTGGGTCGACCTGTTCGGGGCCGGTCCCGCAACGCTCATCTCGTGGACCAGCAGCTATTCAGAAACCGGCGTACTAGGCGAGGCCGAATTGGCCACGGCGGAAAAAGGCAAACAGGCCTATGAAGAAGCAGTCAAACAGCTGGCCCGCTTCGTGACGTATTTCAAGGATCGGCCGCTCGACGCTCGCCGCGACCGCCATCGCCAGCCTCCGACGATGCCGCTCCCTTGGGGGCAACGCCCCGTGGCGCCGTAACGCCGCGCAACGCGAGATTTGCGGACTGGACGATAGCCCGCGCTCTCTGCCAACCTTCTACGGCTGGTCCCAACCGCTGCTTCCGGGCAAGCGTCGGGACATCTCTCGAACTCCACGCCTTTCGCGCGAGTGCCGATGCCCGAACGGCGTTTGCCGCCGGCGGGCGTCCTTCACGCGGCTCAAATCACAAGCCAACAACATAACTTCGAATTCCGCGAGTTGCTTCCCGAAGCGTCGCTTCGCCCGATTACGCGACTAGCGCGCGTCTCGTCAGCATATCCGCTTGAGCGCGTACCCGACTTCAGAGCCCAGTAGCGGCGGTGGTCGCTTGGCAACCAGCACCACGCCGCCTGGGGACGGCTTCTCCAAATTAACGCGAACCTCAAAATGGGGACCGACCGCCGCCAGGCAAGGCGGCCTTAACGGTGCAAGGACGACCAATCTGGCTGCGAGATGTTCACCCTGCCAAAGCGCCCGATGCGCTCCGCGGTCATGGAATGGTCTGGCCGGCGAGGCAAACAAGCGACTTCTGTCAAAAGATCCGGATTGGCGCCCTAAGTGCACGGCCCCCCGCTACCCAATGCCCCGTCCTGGCGGCAGGATCGGTTTGAATCCATTGGCGGAAGATGTCTGCGCAACGTCAGCGCAATGAATTCGCAAAAAACACGGAGAGTATCATGCACACTTGGCTTCGCAACTTGTCCCGAACGGAGAAGAAACGGCGCGCTTCCCGATCGTCTCGCCAACGGCGAGCCGTTCCCCAGGCCTCGAGGGCGAAGTTTGACTGCATGGGCCTTGAATCACTTGAACAGCGTGTACTATTGGCAGCCGATCTGTCGGTTTCAAAAACATCGGACGTCTCCGCTCCGGTGCAGGGCCAGATGATCGACTACACGATCTCCGTACAAAACGCGGGCGACGCCACTGCGACCAGTTCAATGCTCTCCGACACGCTGCCTGCAGGGCTGATTCCCATCTCCGCCTCGACCGATACGGGCAGCGTCAGCATGTCGGGCGGCGCGGTCACGGCCAGTCTGGGAGACCTCAGCGCGGGGGCCACGGCCACGATTCATATCTTGGCTACGCCCGACTCCAGCACGACGGGCACGGTGACTAATAATGTCTCGGTCAGCAGCCCCGACGACTCGAGTCCTGGAAACAACTCGGACTCGGTCGACGTGACGGTCAGTGCGCCGACCGCCGCGCCCGACCTCCAGGTCGGCGTCTCGGGACTGCCCGGCTCAATGACCGTCGGTCAGCAAGCGGACGTGACTTTTACCATCACCAATAACAGCGGCACGAACTCGGCGAGTAACGTGCAGCTCAGCGGAATGCTGCCCGCCGGCGTGCAAATCCTCGCGGCCACAACCTCCGGCAGCGGCACGTTGACTGAAAATAACGGCGTGCTCACCGCCGATCTCGGTTCGCTGGCGCCAGGCGCCAGCACCACGGTCACCCTCACGGAACTGGCGACGACATCCGGAACGGTCAACGAGACGGCAACCGCCACTTCCTCGTCCGGCGATTCCGATACGTCCAATAACGCCGCCACCGGAACCACCAACATCAGCGACGCTTCTTCGGGCGCCGCAGATCTCTCCGTGACCAAGACGGCCTCGCCGTCTTCCAGCGTAACGGTCGGCCAGACGGAAACGTATACGATCAACGTGTCCAACAGCAGCGCCGGCGGGACGGGAACGGCGACCAGCACCACGGTCACCGACACGCTTCCCTCGGGATTCAATGTGCTCTCGGCGACCTCCAGCACCGGATCGGTGAACGTGTCTGGCGGAATCCTCACTGCCAATCTCGGCGATCTCGCTTCGGGCGACAGCGCCACCATCACCGTGATCGGCATGCCCACCTCGACGGGCACGCTCTCGAACACCGCCGCCGCCTCGACGACGGCCGGCGACACCGACATCTCCAACAATTCATCGACGGTGGCGACCACCGTCAACGCCGCAGGCCCCGGCGCCGCTGACCTGGCAGTGACCAAATCCGATTCGCCCGATCCGGTCATGATCGGCCAGAACTTGACCTACACGGTGACGGTCACCAACAACAGCGGCACGAATGCCGCCGCCAACACCATGCTCACCGACGCCCTGCCGGCGGGCGTGACCTATGTTTCGGCCAGTTCCAGCCAGGGTTCCGTCAGCCAGTCAGGCGGCGTCGTCACCGGCAACTTGGGCTCGCTCGCCGCCGGGGCCAGCGCCACGATGACCATCACCGTGATGCCGAACACCGCGGGAACTCTGACCAACACGGCCTCGGCCAGCACCAACTCCGGCGATACCGACCTGTCGAATAACGCCGCCACGGCCACCACCACGGTCAATGCCGCAGGCTCGGGAGCCGCCGATCTGGCGGTCACCAAGACGGATTCGCCCGATCCGGTCACGGTCGGACAGAATCTGACCTACACGGTGACGGTCACCAACAACAGCGGCACAAATTCCGCCGCCAACACCATGCTCACCGACGCTCTGCCGGCGGGCGCCACTTACGTCTCGGCCAGCTCCAGCCAGGGCTCCGTCAGCCAGTCGGGCGGAATCATCACCGGCGATCTGGGCTCGCTGGCGGCCGGCGCCAGCGCCACGGTGACCATCACGGTCACGCCAAACACAGCCGGCACGCTGACCAACACGGCCTCGGCCAGCACCAGCTCCGGCGATACGGATTTGTCGAATAACGCCGCCACGGCCACCACCACCGTCAATGCCGCAGGCTCGGGAGCCGCCGACCTGGCGGTCACCAAGACGGATTCGCCCGATCCCGTCACGGCCGGCAGCAACTTGACGTACACGGTGACGGTCACCAACAACAGCGGTACGAACGCGGCCGCGAACACCATGCTCAGCGATGCCTTGCCGGCCGGCGTAACCTACGTCTCGGCGACTTCCAGCCAAGGCTCGGTCAGCCAGTCGGGCGGAATCGTCACCGCCGATCTCGGCTCGCTGGCCGCGGGCGCCAGCGCCACGGTGACCATCACCGTCACGGCCAATACGCCCGGCACGCTGACCAATACCGCCTCAGCCAGCACGTCTTCCGGCGATTCCGATTTGTCTAACAACTCGGCGACCGCCACCACCACCGTCAACGCGTCCGGCGCCGGCGCCGCCGATCTCTCCGTAACCAAGACCGATTCGCCCGACCCGGTCACGGTCGGCCAAAACCTGACGTACACGGTGACGGTTACCAACAACAGCGGCTCCAATGCGGCCGACAATACGATGCTGACCGATACCTTGCCGTCGGGCGTGACTTATGTCTCGGCCACTTCGAGCCAGGGCTCGGTAAGCCAGACGGGCGGAGTCGTGACGGGCTCGCTCGGTACGATCGCCCCAGGCGCCAGCGCTACGATTACCATCACCGTCACCCCGAATAGCGCCGGCACAATCTCCAACACCGCCTCGGCGACCACCAGCTCAGGCGACTCCGATCTGAGCAACAATTCGGCGACGGCGACCACCACCGTCAATGCCGCCGGTTCCAGCTCGGCCGATTTGGCGGTGACAAAGACTGCATCGCCCAGCCCTGACACGGTTGGACAGAACCTGACCTACACGATCACGGTCACCAACAACAGTTCGACCAACGCCGCGGCTGATAGCATGCTGACGGACAGTCTGCCGTCCGGCGTGACCTATGTCTCGGCGTCGTCGAGCCAGGGTTCCGTCAGTCAGTCGGGCGGAATCGTGACCGCCTCGCTCGGCACGCTGGCCCCCGGCGCCAGCGCCACGGTGACCATTACCGTCACGCCCAACAGCGCCGGAACCATTACCAATACGGCATCCGCGTCGACTTCTTCGGGAGACAGCAATCTTTCGAACAACACGAGTTCCGTCACCACCACGATCAATAGCAGCGGCGGGGGCGGAGGCGGGGGCGCCGCGGGCTGCTATATGGCCGGTCAATCGGGCGATGGAACCGACTCCACCTTCGTCGACAACCTGTACCATGAACTGCTCGGTCGCGATCCCGACCAGGCAGGCAAAAACTTCTGGTTGAACTTGCTGAATCGCGACGGCAACGGGAACCAGCTCAACAACCCGCGGCGATACCAGATGGTCAAGTTCTTCATGGCCTCGCAGGAGTACCGTGAGCATCTGGTGAACTGCATGTACGAGCATTTCCTGAATCGCCCCGCCGACTCCGGAGGCTTGAACTTCTTCGCCAACCAGTTGGCGCAGGGCACGGACGAGGAAACCGTGTTGTCGGAAATCGTAGGCTCGCAAGAGTACTACCTGCACAACGGCAACTCGAACACCGGTTTTGCCGACGCGCTCTATCGCGATATTCTCGGCCGCACGCCCGACTCGGGCGGCGAGCAGTACTGGGCCAACCGGGCCGGCAAGCCTGGCTTGTCGCGAGACCAGGTGGTGCGGGACATGTTGAACACGTCCGAAGCCAATCATGACTTGCTGATGAATTCCGGCAATTATCCGCTGGGCCAGGTCACCGGCGGCGGCTGGGAGAACCTGTACTTCCAGGGCAATCTGAACGGCGCCCACGACGTGTTCTATGACAAGTTGCAGGCCCACACGCCGTGGGACGACGTGATCGAGGATATGCTCGACACGAATCACTATTACGATAGCTCGAAATCCATTTGATTCGGGCGACGCAGCATGAACCGCGGCGGTCCGCTCGCTTGACGGGCCGCCGCGGATCGAAATACCCCGCTGTAGACGTCGTAGATCTTTCGGGATCTGCGGCGTCTTTTTTTATCGGCGCTCCCCCAACCGGCGCGTGAGCTTTGCCCTTGCTCCCAAAAACGCAAACTTTATCCAGCTTCCACAACCGGCGCCCCGTCTGGAACTGGCAAGCCGCAAGGCCGCTCGCCCGATGAAGTTCAACGGCACAAGTTTCACCCAGGGGAAAACATGGATAGCGAGCCGTTGCACCCGGACCCGATCATTGCCGTCGCCATGGAGCGAGGACTTCCCGAAGAAGAGATTCGACAGATCGAGCAACGCATCGCCGGCAGAACCTGCGGCGATTGCACGGCGTGTTGCACGCTTAAGAGCGTGCCGGAGCTCGGCAAGCCTACGCAGGCCGCCTGTGCGCATCTATGTGCCGCCCGGTGCGCTATCTATGAATCCCGCCCGGCCAGTTGCCGCGAGTACGCCTGCTTCTGGCGACAGGGCTTGATCGAAGGGGACGAGCGGCGGCGACCGGACCAGTTGGGCGTCTTGATCGACCATGAACCGTTTCCCTTGATCGCCGGCACGGTCCGGCTGGTCGTGTGGGAGGTGGTTCCCGGCGCGATGCACAGCGACAAGGTTCGTTTCGTGATCGACAAGCTGCTGAAGACGCACAAGACCATCAAGGCCGTTGCTTACTGCGCCGCAGGGCAAACGGCGCCTCACAACTTCCCTGTGAACCGCGCCGCCTATCCCGGCGAGGATCAGCCCGCTGCGCCGCCGATTGTCGGCTACGACGCCGTACACGACGTGGTGACGTACGAGTTCCAGAAAGTGGCTTGAGAACTTAGCGCCCGCAATCATCGGCCACAGATGCCTGCTTTTCACACTGCGTGCCCAGCCAGTCTACCCACTGCGCAGCAACCTGCCTGTCCGCCGGCAGTTGCCATGGCGTCTCAACGGCATTGCCGTTCTCATCTGTCCAGCGGACGCGACATGAGTACTTGCGGCGATCCTCGCCCGCCTGGCCGGCGATTTCCTGCTCGTGCAAGCCAATGGCGACGATATCGCGCCAGCGGATCGTCGTCTGCGGCGCCAAGAGCGACGCGCTGGGCAGCGAGAGCGTCTGCCGAAGGCGATCGATGACGAGATCGCGATGATCGGCGGCGGCCGATGCGTATGCCAGACCAGCGGCGCCCGCCACGGCGATCCATGCCGCGGCGACGGCCGTTGGCGGCGGGTCCGTAAACCCTGCGCAGACGCCGACGAACGCGGTCGAGAGGAGCGAGACGCCCAATGCCGCCAACGCCGCCCG
>DASZUP010000632.1:0-14599 GCA_035547635.1 Pirellulales bacterium | reverse complement strand
CCGGCGCGGGGTCTTTACCCGGAACTTCGTAAGGCGGGCCGCGACTTGCACGAATTGCACGCGTTGATGGCGCCGCGGCCGTTTCTGGTTTCCGGTGGTTCGGAAGATCCGCCCGCCCGCTGGGTTCCGCTCAATCACACGCTCGCCGTGAATCGGTTGCTCGGCTACTCGAACCGGGTGGGCATGACCAATCGTCCGGATCACTCGCCCAGCGACGAGTCGAACGCGGCGCTATACGCCTTTTTCGAGCACTTCCTCAATAGCCGGCAGTCAGACGAACAATAGCGGCCGGTAAGGGGCGATTGAATGATGCAGCCTGATGTGGTTCAAGAGACGCCGCCGCTTGAGACGCGGGTTCGCTTCAGCCTGCGCAGCATCTTGATCGGCACGGCCGTCGTCGCGGTCGCGGTGGCCTTGCTGGCGCCCTGGTTCCGGCAGTGGAGCGCGGAACAGCGCAAGGCGTTTGCGTTGGTCTGGTGCAACGTGGCCTTCGGCGCCGGCATCACGGTGATTGCCGGCTGTATCCAGCGCGTACGAGCCGAAAAGCGGGCCGGCCCTGTGCATTATCGTCTGCCGTTGTCGATTACTCGGTTCGGCTCGGTTTGGGCCATTGGAATGGCGGTATTTTTGCTGAGCGTTGTGATCGGCTATTCGTTATATCGAGCAATGCCCCCAACGGACGCAATGCCGGCGCTGCCGGTGGATTTCGTCGCAATCCAATGCGGCATCACGTTTGGACTGGCCGGGTTGGGGCTGTGGCTGAAAACATCGTGCCTGGAACTATGCGACGCGGGCATGCTCAGCGCTTCCCATTTCATTCCCTGGAAGTTGATCCGAAACGTTCGCTGGGGCGGCAGCGATCCTAACCTGCTGGTCGTGCAGCGCGGCCGAGGCGTGACGACCGCGCGAGCGAATCCGGCGGACAAGCAAGCGATCGACCAGTTTTTGCAGCGCCGGATGGCAGAGAACTTTCAACAAGCCAAGGATTAGATGAAACTGTAGGAGGCGCCAGCCGCGGCGTTTCCGAGAATTGGATAACACGGCCGAAGGAGGATATCCCTAGCTCAAGAGGCGCCTCGGGACTTTCGCGACTTACGCTGCAGGTTTTTATAGAATCACGACTAGCGCTTAGAACGTGTCGCACTTTCCATGTGGAGAACGGCCATGAAACTGCCACTCCTGCTTTTCGCCGGTGCAGCGTTGTGGCTTGTCAGCTTTGGATCGCTGTTGACTGCCGACGATGCGGAACCCAACGCGATCAAGAAAGAACGTGGGAAGTTCGCGGGCAAGTGGCAGGTCGTATCAGCGGTGCTGGACGGCGCTGAGTTGAAAGGAAAGTATGTCGAACAGGTCGCCGTAATCAATGAATCGGACGGACGGTGGGCCATCGTGTTCGACGACGACACTATCATCCGGGGAACCAGCGAGATCGACCCAACGAAGTATCCGAAGACCGTGGACCTTACCATCACGGAAGGGGAGAATGTCGGGCAAACCATTCTAGGCATCTATGAATTCAACGCAGACACGCGGAAGATTTGCATCGCGGACGCCGGGAAAGAACGGCCGAAGCAATTCTTGGCGCCGGCGGGAAGCGGTCGATCGCTGGTTCTGTTGAAGCGGCTAAAAAAATAGCGACGCACTCGCGATTATCGAGCAAATGAAGATGCAGCACGATTTCATCCGCGAACCGATGCCGGCGGGAATCCGCAATCGAGCAGTTTTTGGCGAGCCGGCTGGCCGCCCGCGCGGAGTCGCTTAACGCGAAGACGCGTTTGTAGGGAACGCCCTGCGTGGGTTGCTACAACGCCTGGTTCATAAGTTGATTGGATTCCATTTCAGAGAGGCCCCACCCGCCTTGCGCGGATCGGTGAACAAGACGGCAAAATAGCCGGCGATGGCGCGGCACGCTTCTTCGACCCCATTCAGTTCGTCTGGGGTCGAAAAAAAGTCTCGAGCGAACAATCCACGCGGCGGACTCCCGATTGGCCCAATCCAATGTTCCAGGGGGCCTGGCTGCAATCAGCGATAAAAGTCTGTCGTCACTCAGCTATGAACTCAACGAAGAGGTAACGACCATGTTTGCACGCGAGCCCTTCGCCGTCGTCTCGGCCATGAAACTCGCGCTCGCGACGATCGCCGCCTTGCTGCTCGCGGCGTCTGCCGCAACGCATGCCGCCGAACATCTGATTCAACCGGGCGATGCGCCGCAGGCCGTCCTCGATCGCGCAGCGCCGGGCGACCGGTTGATCTTCATGCCCGGCCTGCACGAGCACGCCTTAGGCAAACATCGCTCGATCCTCTATGTGGACAAGCCGGTTGAAATCGAATTGAAGGAAGGCGCCACGCTGAAGCTTGCGCCTGGCGTCACGAAACTCGAAGCCGAGGGCGAGATCACCACCGATCAGGACGCCGGCAAGAAGCTCGACGATCTCGAGCTCGGCGGGCTGTTCGATCTCTCACGGCCCGCGGTGGAAGGGCCCGAGGCGTACGGCGCCGTGATTTATACCATCCTCATTGACGGCATAGGATCTGACGGCCGGCCCGATACGTTCGCTTGGGGCGACGGCAGAATCTTCGACACTCCGCATAAGCGCGTGCCCGTCACGGGCGAGTGGCAAGAGTTGAGCCACGGCGTGAAGGTCCGCTTCGCCCACCGCACCGGCCACAGCGTCCGCAGCTTATGGTTTGTTTCCTACGACGGACCTGAGGCTTACGGCATCCGCATCGGCCATGGGCGTCAGCCGGAATACATCGAGAACGTGCATATCTTCGGCAAAGGGACCATTGACCTCAACGCCTCGCAAAACGCCCTGCCGAGCGGCCTGGTGAAGAACATCAACGCTTGCGTGCTGATCCATGGACGCGTGCGCAAGGTGCTGATTGAAGACGTCACGATGACCGACACCATGCGCTCGGTGATGGCCTACGGCGAACACACCGGGAAGTTTCTGCCGGGCGGCAAGGTCGGCCCCGGCGAGTCGTTTGATGCGGAGGACATTACCATCCAACGCACTCGCACGCTCAACCCTGGCGGCAGCGGCTACCTGCTCGGGCACCCGTCGTTCCGGGGCCGCCTTCGCAACGTCCGCTGCAACCAGAACTACATGGAAACCGCCATGACCGCCATCGAACCGAACTTCAATCTCGACGGTTACGAGGTCATCGGCAACGTCATCAAAAGCGGCGGCCAGGCGATTCACTGCTGGCGCCATTCCGTCAACGGCGTCGTCGCCGACAATCTCCGCATCCACGACAACGCCGGCAAGCCGGTCGTCGTGGTCAACTCACCCCGGGGTTGGGAAGCTCCCGAACCGCCCGTGCTGCGCAATAATCGCAATCATCTCAGCGACAAACTGCCGTGAATCTGGGCCGGCAGCGAGGTTTCGCGGAAAAACGCCGGCGAGATTGTTCGCCTCGGCCGCAATGTCGGGTTAAAGTGGAAGCGTCCTGAGCCGGGACGTATTCGCCATCACCCATCTTCGATGGCGCAGGCGTTATTCAATTCTTTCCTGCGGAGGAACAAATGCGCGCCTGGAGCTTTGGCGACGGCGAACGATTCCAAAACTGCGACGCAACCGCGTTGAAGATCGCTCGTCTCTGGAGGCCGCGACGCGCATGTGCGTGTTGCCTGACATTGGCGAGCATGGTCTTAGGCATCACGGCCTGCCCGACGCGCGCTGTAGAGCCGGTGAAGGCTAGTGCCGACGCGGATGCCGCGCAAGGCGATGCCTCGAACCGCTTGAAGCCAATTCCGCACCCCGCCGATCCGCTGTCGACGAAAATCTCGGATGAAGAAATCAAGCGTGTCGGGGAGATTGTCGAAGAGGTTCGCCAGCTATGGCTGAGAAGTCCGCAAACGCCGCTGCCTGCCGAATCGAAATTGCCGACCTATGAACAGCGCCGCGGCCGCTATTTCGCCTGGACCAAATCACTCTATGTCGATGCCTGGCGCGCGCACGGCAATCGCAACCCGCATTGGAACGAACAGGCGGAATCGTTGCTGCAAGATTTCGCCAAACCCAAGGCAAAGCGGCCGCCGTCGCGCGAGATGGTCGCGAGGGCGCGAGAGTTAATGGACCAGGGGTGCAAAGACCCGTTGATCCGTTATGTAATCGCCCGCTCGCTCGACCTGAACGCCGGCACGACGATGTTCCAGGCGGCCAGGTTGCTGCGCCCCGCGCTCAACAGGCTGGGCGCAGATTACTCGCCTCTCATTGCCTACCGCATTGAGTTGCGTTATGTGGAAGCATGGAACCGCGGACATCCCAAGAGGGTCGAAGAAGCGACGCCGGTCGCCGAAAGCGCGATCGAGCGGATCGTAAAGGCCGTATCGGGCCCGCTCACCGACGAACAGCGACGCTGGCGATTGCTGCGTATCTCCGACGACCTGTCTGGCCCGTTGGGGCGATATGCCGAACCGCTGTTCCAAGCCTTGGGCGCGGCTTCCGATGCCGACCGCTGGCTGGTGCAAGTGCTGCTCGCGCGCGCTCACGTGAACCTTGCCTGGCGAGAACGCGGGGGAGGCTACGCCGATACGGTGGCTGAGAAAGGCTGGCAGAGCTTTGGCGACCATCTGACCAAGGCGCGTTCGCTGCTGCTGCAAGCCTGGAAAGAGCGGCCGGATTTGCCCGACGCGGCGCTCGACCTGATCCGCGTGACCATGGGCGCCGACGGCGTGGCGGGCGAAGATTGCCGATTCTGGTTCGATCGCGCCGTGGCGGCGGATTTCGACCTGCCCGAGGCGTATCGAGCATTGCTCTGGTCGATGCGACCGAGGTGGGGCGGCAGTTACCCGGAGATGATCCGCTTCGGTCGCGAATGCCTGTCAACCGGGCGATTCGACTCCACCGTTCCCTGGGTCTACCATAACGCCTTGTGCGACGTGCTTTCCGAGGTCGACGATGCTCGTAAAGTCTGCACGGCGATTAATGCGTACGACGACTATCTGGCGTTGCTCAAGGGCTCGCGTTCCTTGGCGATAGACGATGGGGAACGGAAACGGCTCGATACCGTACAGGCCTGCGCAGCGTGGCTTTCCGGTCATGACGAAGAGGCCCGGCAACAGTTGAAGGAACTGGGCGGCGACATCGCCGTGGACGTCTTCACCGAATTTCATGTGACGCCCAGCGACGCTCGGTTGACATTGTCCGGCGGGGGCGAACGGCCCTCCGCAGGCCAGCGCTGGCTTCAGTCCGACGTCGATCAGATCCGCTTCGCAGCACAGGCCGACCGGCTCGTTGGTTTCGGAACTTACTCAGGGCTGCGGGCCTGGGACATGACAGACGGCTGCAAAGAGGCCTTCGAGTTGCCGATCAAGGTCGAAGGCCAGTTGATGCGCGACGTCGACATCTCGCCCGATGGCAGCCTGCTGGCCATCATTCTGATGGACGAAGAAGACGAGCTTGAAACCGGCGCGGTCGTGCTTTGGGATATCGCGCAAGGCAAGCTTCGCCGCGCATTAGCTGCGCCCGCGGACAAGCGGGCCTATCATGTGCGTTTCTCACCTGACGGCAAGCGAGTGGCGGCCGGCATGATGGACGGCGACATGGCGATCTGGGACGTCGAGACGGGCGAGCGGCCGGCTTGGGGATTCTGGCCGGCTCACGGCGCCTGGATACAGGCGATTGAGTTTACGGCCGACGGCAAACGTTTGGCCACGGCTGGCGCCGACTGGAAGGTCAAGCTATGGGACTTGCCCAAAGCGGGCGACGCCGCGGCCAAGCCGCTTGCCGCCAACGCCGAATGGGGACCGCTTGCCGGATTGCCGCTAAGTCTCAGCTTTTCGCCCGACGGCAGTCGGTTACTCGTCGGCCACGATTATTGCGAGGTATGGGACGTGAGCGAAGGGAAAGCCATTCGGCAACTGCCAGGCTCTTGGGCAGCGTTTGCCCCCGGTGGTCAGACGATTGCCACCGGCGGCGGCGAGTTGAAGAATGCAGCGCGCGTGTGGGACGCCGAAACTGGAAAAGAGCGAGCTCGCCTGATCGGCGGTCATCGCTTCCAGTTGACGGCGCTCGCGTATGCGCCAAACAGCCGCCGACTGATCACCGGCAGCGCCGACCCTGCCTGCCAATCGGAAGGCGTGATGCGCTGCTGGAATATAGAGACCGGCGAAGAAGTCGTCGATTTCAGCGGCTGCGGCGATTGAACCACCGCCATTTTGACCTTGAGGGGCAAAGCTGGCCAGCGTGTAGCCGATTCTCGCCGCCTCAAGGATTCCAGCGCTGTTAGCTTCGATAGCGGACCCTATGCACGACAACGCACAAAGTTGGGCCCCCTGACGGAACTCGATGCCAACGAATACGCGACGGCGTTTCGCCGCGACGGCTATTTCATTCGGGAAAATGTAATTTCAGGCGACGAGGTGCAACGCCTTCGCCACGCCGTCTCTGAATTGCCGAACCGTGAAGAGGTGCGGCGGAAGCGGAGCATCTACGGCGTGCGCAACCTGCTGGAGATTTGTCCGGCGGCGCGAGCCTTGGCGGCGACAGCGAGCGTGCGGCGGTTTGCCGCGGCTGTGCTCGGCGACGGCGCGTTCGCCGTGCGGGCGATCTTTTTCGACAAAGTTCCTGGCGCCAACTGGTCGCTCTTCTGGCATCAGGACAAGGTGATTGCCGTGAAAGAGCGCCGAGACGTCCCCGGCTTCACCGCCTGGTCGCAGAAGGCCGGCGTGTGGCAGGTACAGCCGCCCGCCGAAGTCCTCGCTCAGATGGTCGCGGTGCGGGTTCATCTCGACGATTGCGGGCCCGCGAACGGGCCGCTTCGCGTGCTTCCCGGCTCGCATCGCTTCGGCTGGCTCGATGAGCAGTTGGACGAGTGGAAACGCCGAGTGCCGGAAGTAGTGTGCATGGCGGCGAGCGGCGGCGTCGTCGCCATGTGCCCGTTGACGCTGCACGCATCGGCCGCCTCTGAGACGGCAAGTCACCGCCGCGTGATTCACATCGAATATGCGGCCGCTGAACTCCCGGCAGGATTGCAGTGGAACAATCGCATCTGGCCCGAAGGCTCTTCTGCTTCTTGACCAGATCGGCCAAGCAGACCCTGAAGAGCCTGACGTCGGAATCCAGCTGGCAGCCGAGGCGGGGCGAAAGCACGGGCGACCGTTGTATTCCCAGCTCGGTCTCCTTTCGGCTTATCGGCCACTGTCGTCGCTCGACATACGAATCGAGTCTACGGCTGACCCATAGGCTGCCGCGGACTCCTGGGGAACGGCGCCCGGCGAGGCGGAAGCCTCCGCCTGCCGGCCTGTTCCACGGCACGCAGGTAATTGTTGAGCGTGGCCGCGGGCAACCCTGACAGCCCGTTGAGCCAGGCGCGAATTTCTTCACGCGTTCCTTCCGTCGAACCCGTTCTCATTACTCCTTGCGAATCAAGATAGCTGATTTCGGCTCGGAAACGATCGTCGCCTAGCGGCGTAATGTTCATCGTCGATTGCGAGGTGACCCGCGGCGCCGGCCGCGCGGGATTTGCCGGGGCAGACGGCGACGCGACGGGCGGCTCGATCCGATACAGACTGCCATCGCCGCCGATGGCAAACAGGCCGCCGGCTGCGGCGAGCAGCGAGGCGGCGCCACCGTATTGGGACTTGCTCAATAGCGTCCGTTCGCCCGTAGCGGGATCGGTCTCGAACAGGTCGCCGTGCGACTCCGCAGTGTAGATCCGGCCGTTCAACGACGCGCCGGCAATTGCGCCGCGCCAGTCGCCGGCACTTCCAACCATCTGGCGCCGGCCCATCACAGGATCGACTTCGTATAACGTGCCGTCGCTTTCGACCGTATACAGGAGCGCATTGGCCATGAACATGAATCGGACGTTGCGAAATTGAGAGATTCCGACCCGGACCCGCGAGCCGTCGGCGGGTCGCGTCGAGTACAAGCCGCCATCGCTTTCCACCGTCAGCAGCATGCCGTCGCGTGCGTCGAACGGCCAGGCCGCGCCGGCGACGGCATTACTCCAGTCCCCAGAACGGCCGACTTGCTGCCGGGCGCCGTTGCCTGCGCTGACGCGATACAAAGTGCCGTCGGTTTCGATCGCGTACAACGAACCGCCCAGGGCGAACAGGAACCTGGCATTGGCAAAATCGAGTTTGCCGAGCGGAGTTCTTTGCCCCGTGTGAGGATGAGTGCGATAGAGCCCTCCCTTGTCATCTACGGTGTAAATCCAATCATTTAGCACTGCTGCCGCCAGCGTACCTTTCCATTCCCCCGCTCGGCCAAGCTGCCGCCAACTGCCGCTTTGTGCAGCCGCAGTTCCGCTGAGCGCCAGACATAACATGCCCGCAATGCACACGCATTGGATATTCATCATTGCCTTCCCGTTGCTTGGTATTGCCTGCGCCGGCCGATCCGCCCGAGTTGCCTGGTTGGCAATTTCCGTGCCGATAAGCCGATGCTCGAAGCGTGCGGAGAAAGCGACGACATTGGCATCGTCACCGCCGTTTAACCGCCGGCGGTGCGCGCCGCATGGGAACAGAGATGAGCCGCCTCGCACAGTGCCCGCGGGCGGCCGCCGTCTGCTATGCTTCGATATCGATAGGAAACGTAGAGCGCACCGCTGCGGTAACGAGCCAGCGGCGCATTGATGCCGCAACTGCGCTACACTGCGATTCGCGCGAGAAAACAAAAGACAGGCCTAGAGAGGCGATACTGCCACAGTTACCCGGCGCCGGCGGCCTGGTCCTGATAGAACTTCAGGTCCTTTTCGGCCTTGCCAAGTCGTTCCTCATTTTTCTGGATCTCGCGTTTCAACTTTGAAATCTCGGAGCGGGCTTGCTTCAGCTCTCGATCAAATTCGCTCTTGGCGTTTTTGCCGCGTTTGGACTTCGACGACGCAATCGCAAGCCGCTTCAGCTTCTTTTCCAGGCCTTCCACGTTCGCCTCCGCCGCTTTCAATTCTTTCGTCGACCGATCAATCTCTCGCTGGTACTCGTCGATCGACGCCTGCAGGCTTTCGATTTTCTCAGCGGAGCTGGCTCCTTGAGGAGCCGGCGGAGTCGCGGGCGGCGGCGCCGCTGGGCGAACTGCCTGCGCTTGCGGCGCGGATATCGGCCGCGCCATCGGGCTGGCGGTAACAATCGCCGGCACGACGGGCGAGGGCCCTGAGCCGCGACCATACGCAATGAGCATCTTGTTAACGCCGTGCTGCTCGTGCTTTACGGTCCGGTTGTACGGCACTTCGTCGCAATACCACGCCGTCACGCCGCCATACTTGACGCCTTCGCACGGGAACTGCCGACCGGCCGCCATGATGGTTTGAGCGCCGAGCGCCTTGGGGGGCCACGAAGGGCGCGGCGGCCACGGCTCGTTGGCGGCAACTTTCATTTTCACGCGATTTTCATTCTTGTGCGTGTCCAGTTGATCGACGCTGGCGATGATCGCATATTCGCCGACGACATCGAGCACTTCGTGACGCTCGCGACGGACGACGTCGCCTTGCGGCCCGCGTCCGAGAACCGCTTCGAACTCAACGAAGTCTCCCTTGCGGGCCGTTGGAAACCATTGGCTCAGTTCCCAGGTAACGCTCCTCTCAGGGATCGGGCCCTTGAAATTGGGATCGGGGCGCAAGTCGAATTTCGCGGGCGCCGGAACGGCCGCCGGCTGTGCAGCCGCTACGGCCGCGGGAGTCGCAACGGGGGCGGGATTCGCAGCGGGCGGAGTTTGCGGCCCAGGCGCAACGCTGTTGGGGCTCGCTGCAGGGCGAGCGCCGCTTGCGATGTTGGCAGCGGCGCCGTCGATCGGCGATGCGGATTGTACGTCGCCTGGCTTCGAGTCTCCTGGCATCGGAACGTTGGGGCGTGCGCCGTCCAAAGCCTGTTCGACGCGAGAGTTGAAGGCCGCTGTCGTTTCGCTATCCGGCGTAAGCTTCTTGATCATGCCTTGCAAATGCTGCGGCGCACCGGGGATGTTGCTGATGCGCGTCATCTCTGCGCCGTACGCATCCAGCGCCGCCACTTGCCGCTGCATGAAACTCTCTGGATCGCTCGGCGCCGTCCCCTTGAGACTTTCCTTCTGCAGCGTATGGATCTTTTCAGCCAAAGCCTCCAGCTTCGGCGCCGCTGACTTCGCACTGTCGGCGTCCTTGATGGTCTTCATGATTTCAACCATCTGCTCCGTGAGCGACGGCTGGTCGTCGACGCTCGGCGAACCACCACAACCTGACAACAGCACGGCGATGACCGCCGCGGTCCAGACGAGACGGGACATAAAACGTCCTTAGAGATTGAGAGGGAGGAGCATCCCGAGTTCAATTCACACCCTGAGAACCGCCCCAGCGGCTTGGCGGCGCCCTGCTCCAGGGGCGCCAGGCTGCGATATCATATTTTGAGGCCGCCCGGCGAAGCAATGCCCTGGAATTGGCCTTCACAGAATCGCAACAAACGGCGCAGATATAAAAACATTTGTACTACATAAAGCGACGACACTTCAGGCAATATTCCGCTGACGCCCCGAATGGACGGAGACCTCTTGTGATTGCCCGCCCCAGCGCTAGACGCTTAAACTAAGCAGCATCGCCGCCGCCCGGAAAGAAAAGGAGTCGGCCATGTCCAGACGCGTCTCGTCGCTGTTGGTTGCCATGTTCGTGGTTGCCCCGGCCGCCGTGCTGGCGCCCTGCAAAGCGCCTGCCGAGACAATTGTGCTGGCGACGGGCGGCCGCATCGAAGGCAAACTTGTCAACGACCAGGAATCTCCGCGGCGCAGCTATATCGTGCTGACCGCCAGCGGCGGGCGAGTGACGCTGGACCGCAATCAGGTCAAGGAAGTCATCCGCCAAAGCCCGGCGGAACGCGAGTACGAACAGATTCGGCCGCAACACCCGGACACCGTCGACGGGCACTGGGAACTGGCTCTCTGGTGTCGCGACCATTATCTGGAGCGGTTGCGAGACAAGCATCTGCAGCGGATCGTCCAATTGGATCCGCTGCACAACGAGGCGCATCGGCTGTTGGGCCACAAGTGGGATGAGGTTGAGAACTGCTGGAAGACTGAACGGGCCTATTGGGAAGATCAAGGCTACGTGCTCTACCAGGGCGACTGGATGACGCGGCAGGAAAGAGAGATCAAACAGCGCGCCCGCAAGAAAGAAGTGGCGGAGAAGCAATGGAAGCACGATCTCAAGCAGTGGCGCGACTGGCTGGGAACCGACCGCCACGGAGAAGCGCTGAACAAGCTGAGCAGGATTGATGATCCGTACGCCGTGGCCGCACTGGCGGAATGCGTGACGCACGAGCCCGACGCATCGGTCCGCCGGCTTTACGTCGAAGCCCTAGGAGCGATCGGCACGCGAGAGACCTGGCCCGTGCTGGCCGAGTTGTCCTTGCACGATAAGAGCGAAGAAGTGCGGCTGACGTGCCTTGGCTACCTGGATGACAATCCGTCGGCACACGTCGACTTTTACGTCAACCATCTGAAATACCCTGACAACAAGGTCGTGAACCATGCCGCGATCGCTCTCAAGCGGCTTGGCGCACGCCGCGCGATCGGTCCCTTGATTGGCGCCTTGGTCACCGTGCATCCGCAGGCAGTTCCGCCCGCTTCGCAAGGCAATGCCAGCGCCACGTTCGGCGGAGGAGGAAGCTTCAGCTTTGGCAGCGCGCCAGCAAAGATTGTGGACGTGCCGCACAAGAACGCGGCGGTGCTCGAAGCGCTCGTCCGGTTGGCCGGCGGGCCGAACTTCGATTACGACGTCGACCGCTGGAAGGCCTGGTTCGCCGCACAACGCAAACCGCAGAGATTGAACCTGCGTCGCGACTAACTTCGGGCGTCCATCTCGCGGGAGGTTTCAGGCCGTGTGCTGCTTGTAGTATTCGTCAGAGCCGGTGAAACCGGCGATGAGATCCTCGTTCGTCTTGCCGGCTGTAAACTGCTCCAGCCAGAAGGCCAGGCCGGCGGGGTCGGCCGCGCGGCCAAGGTAGTGCAGGTAGTCCGCATTAATCAGTTGCGTATTGTTCTCCGTGCCGCCGGCGATTCGTTCGGCCGCCTGCAAGCGTGTTTGGCCGTCGGCAAGCTGACCGGTCCAATACGCTTCGCCGCTGGAGTCGGCCGGCCGGCCCAGCAACTGCAGGTAAACCGCATCGACCCAGGAGACGTCCGTGCCGCCGGCGGCGTTGTAAAACTCGTCCGAGGCTGCAAAACCGGCTTCCAATTGCTGGTCCGTCAGGCCGTTTTGCATCTTGGCAGTCCAGTAGGTCACTCCTGTCGCATCGGCGGGCCGGCCTAGCAGTTTCAGATAATTCGGCTTGATGACGAAATTGGCGTCGTATTCGTCGCTGTGTGCAATCGATTCCGCGACGCTGCTGACGGCGGTTCCTTGATCGAGCAGTACGGCCCAGTACGTCAGCCCGCCCGGATCGGGACCGCGCCCGAGCACGTCCTGATATACGGCCGTGACGTACTTCTGCGAGGCGGCGCTTGGCGCCACGGCCCAGATGCCCGTAATCGGCGCGGCGTTAGCACTGGCGCCGGCGTAGGTCAGGCCGTACATGTCCTCGACGGTTCGCAACACGTTGTAGTGGTTGATCGGCTGATTGTATTGGCCGGGCTGGACCATTTCGCCGGAAAACAACGTGACGATGTGATTGCCGGCTGAGGTATCGTTTTCGTCCCAGGTCACAATCAGCAAGCTGTTGTGGCTCTTGGCCCACTGCGCGTAGCCGTCGAGATTATTCTGCAGCCAGGCGTCTCCCTGCTGTACGGAGCCGTCGTGCATGTCGTGCTGTTCGTTCGGCACGACGAAAGAGACTGTGGGCAACTGGCTGTAATCGGTCGGAAAACTGCTGAACGGCTGATTGACCGACGCAGGCAACTGGTTGGCGCCGACCGGACTGTTGATGAAGTTCGCCCAGGGGTTGTGCTTGCGCTGATACTGGTTTTGCCCTGCGACCGACGTGTAGCTTTCGCCGTCGTAGCCGACCGACGGCAACGATTCGCTGTAGCCCGCAAAGCCGAAGTTGGCGGCCAGCAGCTCGGCGCCCAGGTTGGGCGTAGTGAAGGGGAGGCCTGACGGTCGGCTGTCGTCGTACACTCCTTGATTGGAGCCGGAGAACAAGTCAAGGTAATTCGGCTGACTCGGATGCTCCACCGCGGAGGAAGCCGTCATCAAGGCGCCCTGCTGCGCGAGCGAGTTGATATAAGGAGCGTGGGCCGAGCCGATGATCTGGGAATAATCGTGATTCTCTTCGATCACGATCACGACGTGAGCCGGCCGCGGAATCGCCGAGAGCATCGCCCGCGATTCGAGTTCTTCAACGGTAAGCGTGCGCCGCCGCCATTGGACCGGCCGAGCAGGCCGTTTCGAGCGATGACTCGTGAAGTGTTGAGCAAGTGCCTTTTCCATTAAACTTAATTGTACATCGACCGCCCGCAGCACGCGCAGCGCGTTTGCGGAGGTGCGGGAAGCGAGAGCGAGCCAGCCGCGGGAGGCTCTTACGGGTTCCTTATTCAAGTAGCCGGCGTTTCCGGGAGATTCTCTCTATGTTGCAGTCCGCATCCCCGATTTTGGCGGCCGCCATGCTGGCGGCAAGTCTTGTAGCGAATATGCCGACGGCAAGCATCGCCGCGGAATGGAGCAAGCTCAAAGGCCGGTTCATTTATGACGGCAAAGCGCCGGCGCCAGCCAGATTCAACAGGGCGGTGCAGCCCCCGTTCGCCGGGCAGAACGTGATCGATGAACGGTTGCTCGTCGACAGGAGAACGCTGGGAATCAAGAACGTGGTGATCTACGTCAGCTCAAAAGGCGTGAAGGTCCATCCTGACTATGAGAAAACGGCCAACGATACGGTCATCATGGATAGCAATCGTTGCCGATTTGACCCGCATGTTGCCGTAGTGCGGACAACGCAAACGCTTCAACTGCACAACTCGGATCCCTTCAAGCATAATCCCAACATGACGCCGCTGGGCGACGAGCCGGCCAACCCGATGCTCGCGCCCAACGCCAGTATCAAGTATCGGTTCCAAAAACCCCAGACGATCCCCGTTCCCATAACAAGCAATATCCATCCTTGGATGCGCGGCTACGTAGTGGTGCGCGACAATCCTTATGCGACGCTCACCGACGCTCAAGGCCGCTTCGAGCTGAAGAACTTGCCGGCCGAAGAACTGGAGTTCAGCGTTTGGCATGAGTCGTCTGGCTGGATCACGGCCCGCGACGATTGGAACAAGGGGGCGTTCAAATACAAGCTCAAGCCGGGCGACAACGACCTGGGCATCATCAAGATCCCGCCGGCGACGTTCCGGCGGTGAGAGCGTGCGGTTCATAACGCAAGTGCGGCTAAGCGGATTCGTCACGCGCTTCGGCTGCTGCCAGGAAAATTGTCGCCGGCAGCAGACGCTCGCCGCGCAAGGCGAAAGCCACCCGCGCACACCGCAGTCAAAGTCATGGTGACGAGCAGCCACTCGAGCATGGTTGCGGCGACCGAGGCGCCGACGTCAGCGGTCAAGAGCGTCGGGAAGTAGTAGGGCGGCAGCGTCCCGAGCGCTGCGGCGAACAACAGCGATGCCACGATTCGCACGGCGGAGTTCCCCGCTCCGAACACGGCCCACATCCCGGCCAGGCCGACGGCGCCAAGCACCAGACCGCCAGAACCCAGCGCCGCTAG
>DASZUP010000631.1:0-8652 GCA_035547635.1 Pirellulales bacterium | reverse complement strand
TTCGTTGACCGTCTGGTCCGAGCCTGCGGTAAAGCTGGGCGGTTGATTGACGAAGTTGACGTTGATCGTGAATGTAAGCGGGGCCGACGTATCGACTCCGCCGTTAGCCGTGCCGCCGTTATTGTGCAGTTGAACCGTGACGTGAGCGACGCCGGATGCGTGAGCGGCGGGCGTGTAAGTGAGCGTGCCGCTCGAATCGATCGCCGGCGGCGTCGAGAACAGCGACGGGTTGTCGTTGGCGACCAGGAAGTTCAGCGCTTGTGCCGCTTCGTTCGGCCCCGCGCTGATGTTCGTCGCCCAAGCGACCGTTTGCGGTCCCGCATCTTGGTTCACCGACTGGTCTGCGCCCGCGGTAAAACTGGGGGCGTCGTTTACGGAACGGATCGTGATCGTAAACGTTTGAGCTGCCGACGTGTCGACGCCGCCATTGGCCGTGCCGCCATTGTCGTGCAATTGGATGCTGACATGCGCTACGCCGGAAGCATTCGCCGCCGGGGTGTAGCTCAAGGTTCCGGTTGCAGGATCGATCGAAGGGCCGCTCGAAAACAAGCCGGGGTTGTCGCTGCTGACCATGAAATCGAGCGTCTGCGAAGCTTCGTTGGCGCCGGCGCTGATAGCGGTCGCCCAACCGGCCACGCTCTGCGGCCCGGCGTCTTCATTGACGGTTTGATTGCCGCCGGCGGTGAAGCTCGGAGCGTCGTTGACCTGGTTGATCGTGATCGTGAAGGTCTGCGAGGCCGAAGTATCGACGCCGCCGTTGGCCGTACCGCCATCGTCGTGCAGCGCGACCGTGACGTGCGCGACGCCATAAGCGTTTGCGACCGGCGCGAAAGTCAAGGTTCCGGTCAGCGGATCGAGGGCCGGCTGAGCGGAGAAGAGCGCGCTATTGTCGGAACTGACCAAGAAGTTCAGCGTCTGCCCGGTCTCATTTGGTCCGGGAGAAATGTTCGTCGCCCAACCGGCGATGAGCTGCGGTCCGGAGTCTTCGTTGACCGACGGATCGGCCCCCAGCGTAAAGCTCGGCGGATCGTTGACCGGATGGATGGTGATCGTAAACGTCTGTGGCGACGAAGTGTCGACGCCGCCGTTGGCCGTGCCGCCGTCGTCGTGCAGCACGACCGTTACATTCGCCGTGCCGTACGCATTCGCCGCAGGCGTATAGCTCAAGTTGCCGGCCGCATCGAGGGTCGGCTGGACGGAGAACAACGCCGAGTTATCGGAGCTGACCAAGAAATTGACGGTTTGTCCCGCTTCGTTCGGTCCCGCGCTGATGTTCGTCGCCCAGCCAGCCACGGTTTGCGGACCCGCATCTTCGTCGATCGTCTGGTCGGGCCCCGCAGTGAAACTCGGCGCCTCGTTGACTGAGTTGACCGTGACCGTGAACGTGACAGGCGACGAAGCGTCGACTCCGCCATTGGCCGTGCCGCCGTTATCGAAAAGCTGCACCGTGACATGCGCGACGCCGTTCACGTGCGGCGCGGCCTGGTAGGTCAGGATGCCGTTCAAATCGATCGACGGCTGCAGCGAGAACAATGCAGGGTTGTCGGAACTGATTTGGAAACTCAAGGTCTGGGCCGACTCGTTTAATGGCCCCGCGGAAATATTCTTCGCCCAGCCGACGATGATTTCCTCGCCGGAGTTTTCCTTGATGGTTTGATCGGGCCCGGCCGTGAAGCTGGGGGCGTCGTTTACCGAATTTACCGTGATCGTGAAGCTTTGCGGCGCCGACGCGTCGACGCCGCCGTTGGCCGTGCCGCCATTGTCGTGCAGCGTGACGGTGACGTGAGCGACGCCGTTGGCGTTCGGCGCCGGCGTGTAGGTTAAGGCGCCGGTTGCCGGATCGATGGACGGCTGGACGGAAAACAGCGCGAGATTGTCGGAACTGACCTGAAAGGTCAACGTTTGGCTGGCTTCGTCGGCGGGGCCGGCGCTGATATTCGTCGCCCAGGCGCCGACCGACTGGGCCCCTGCGTCCTCATTTACCGTCTGATCGACGCCGGCGGTGAAGCTCGGTGCATCGTTCACGGGATTCACGGCGATCGTGAAGGTTTGCGACGCCGACGTATCGACGCCGCCATTGGCCGTGCCGCCATTGTCGTGCAGCATAACGGTGACATGCGCGACGCCGTTCGCGTTGGGCGCCGGCGTGAACGACAAGTTTCCTGTCAGCGGATCGATGGCAGGCTGTGAGGAAAACAGTCCGCTGCTGTCGGAACTGACCAGGAAGTTCAACGTCTGACCTGCCTCGTCGGCGGGGCCAGCGCTGATATTCTTCGCCCAGCCGGCGACGGACTGTGCGCCGGCATCCTCGTTCACGGTCTGATCGGCGCCGGCGGTGAAGCTCGGTGCATCGTTCACGGCATTCACGGTGATCGTGAACGTTTGCGGGGCCGACGTATCGACGCCGCCATTGAGCGTGCCCCCGTCGTCGTGCAACACGACGGTGACGTGAGCGACGCCGTTGGCGTTGGGCGCCGGCGTGTACGTTAAATTGCCTGTCGCCGGATCGATCGACGGTTGCGCGGAAAACAAGGCGCCGTTATCAGAACTGACAATAAAGTTCAACGTTTGCCACGCTTCGTTGGCTGCGCCGGGGCTGATGTTCGCGGCCCAACCGGCGACCGTTTGCGCGCCCGCGTCTTCGTTCACCGTCTGATCGCCGCCGGCGGTAAAGCTGGGCGGCTGATTTACCGTGGCGACGGTGAGGGTGAAGGTTTGCGGAGCCGACGTATCTACGCCGCCGTTGGCCGTGCCGCCGTTGTCGTGCAGAACCACCGTCACGTGGGCCACGCCATTGGCGTCCAAAGCCGGCGTGTAGGTCAAGTTCCCGTTGGAGTCGATCGCCGGCTGCACGGAGAACAAAGCGGGGTTGTCGGCGGTGACTTGAAAGTCGACGGTTTGGCTCGACTCGTTGGCGCCTGCGCTGATATTCGCGGCCCAGCCGGCGACGGTCTGCGGCCCGGCGTTTTCCGTCGTAATCTGATTGGCGCCCGCGGTAAAGCTAGGCGCCTGGTTGACGAAGTTGACCGTGATCGTGAAGGTCTGCGGCGCCGACGTATCGAATCCGCCGCTGGCCGTGCCGCCGTTATCGTGCAATTCGACGGTGACGTGCGCCACGCCGCTCGTGTTCGCCGCCGGCGTGAAGGTCAAGTTTCCCGATGCGTCGATTGCAGGCTGGGCCGCAAACAGGGCCGAATTATCGGAAGTCACGATGAAGTTCAGCGTCTGACCGCTCTCGTTCGGCGGTCCGGCGCTGAGGTTCGTGGCCCAACCGTTGACGGTCTGTGCGCCGGCGTTCTCGTTCACGGTTTCGTTCGGGCCTTCGGTGAAGCTGGGCGCCTGGTTGACCGGGTTGATCGTGATCGTGAAAGTTTGCGAGGAGGAATCGGCGCCGCCGCCGGCCGTGCCGCCGTTGTTATGGAGCGTGATCGTCACATTGGCGACTCCCGTCGCTCCGGCGGCAGGAGTGTACATCAGAGCGCCCGTGCTCAAATCGATCGCGGGCTGCGAAGCGAAGAGCGCGTTGTTGTCGTTGCTGACCGTCGCCGTCAGCACCTCGTTCGTCTCGCCCGCCGGACCCGCGACGGTATTCGAGACAAAGCCGGCCGCGACCACCGCGCCGGAGTTCTCGAACGCTTGCTGCGGTCCTGCGATCGCGAAGCTGGGGGCCGAGTTGACCGACGAATAGTTCCCAGCTAGTCCGAGTTTCAATACAAAAATATCTTGATCGCCCGAAGCGCCGACATTGTACGTGCCCGGCGGCGGGCTGAAATTCGCCGGGCCCTGCGAGACGCCCGTCGCATAGACATTGCCTGCCGCGTCGAGCGTGATCGCCGTGCCTTGATCTTCGCCCGAACCGCCGAATTGGAGCGCGCTGACGTAATTGCCGTTCGTATCGAGCTTCGAGATATAGATGTCGTAGCTGGAGCCGATCGCGGTCAGGTTCGCCGCCGGGGCGCCGGCGGGATTGAAATTGAGCGTTTCTGCAAACTCGCCCGTGGTGTAGACGTTGCCTTGTGGATCGACGGCGATGCCATAGCCTTCGACGTCGTAACCGCCGCTTCCGGGCGCCAGCGCCTTGCCCCAGACGAAGTGACCGTTGTTGTCGAGCTTCGAGATGAACGTGGCGTTGCCATCGTAAGGCGTCAGGTCCGAGGAATTGGTCGGATCGAGTTGCAGCTTGCCGGTGAATCTTCCCGTCGTGTACACATTGCCTGAAGAATCGATTGCAATCCGATTCTGCGGAGTCGTGATGCCCAGCGGCGAAGTCCCGCTCGATACCGTGCTGGCCAACGCGTCGGCCCAGGCGACGGTTCCGTTGGCTGCGTTCAATTTCGCCACGAAGTCCGTCGTCGAGGAGCCGGTCAGAGTAAAGCTGCCGAGTTGCAGCGATTGGCCGAATGCGCCGGTGATAATCGGACTTCCCGACGGATCGATTGCCACCGAGTCGGCGCCGTCGTACTTCGAAGCGGCGCCGAAGCTTTCCGCCCAGAGAGGCGTGCCGTCGTTGCCATACTTGACGACGAAGATATCGGAGCTGCCAACGCTGGTCAGAGTCGTGGGATTCGGCGAAGTATTGATAATTGTCGTGCCGGAAAATGCGCCGACGACGTAGGAGTTGCCCTGGGCATCGATGGCCATTCCGACCGAATTGCTCTCGGCGCCCCCGATCACCGATTTCGCCCACAGCGTATTGCCATCGCTATCCAGTTTCCACAAGAAGGCCGTGTCGGAAGACGCCGCGATCACCGTTGAGCCGAACGTCGTCTGTCCGGTCATAGAACCCGAAACGTAGACGTTGCCGAGTGCGTCCAGTTGCAGCTTCGGCCCGTACTGCCAGAAGGAACTGACCGCCTGTCGCACCCAGATGAGCGCGCCGCTGGGCGAGTATTTCGCCACGAAATCATTGTTGGCGCCCGTCGACAACGTAACGGCGCCCGCCCCCGTGCCGAACACGGTCGGGCCGTCGAAACTGCCCGCCACGTAGAAGTCGCCCGAGGGATCGACGATGATCGAACTGCCTGACGTGAAGCCGATGGTCTTGACTCCAAACGCCAGACCGAACGTCGGCGGCGAAGCGCTGACCTGAAAGCCTGCGTTGGCAATCGCGGTCTGGTTGGCGGATAACACGATTGTCGCGCTGCGCCCCGTGGATGGCGAAACGTTGCTATTCAGCGTCGGGTCGCCCGCGGAATTCTGCGAGGTCAGTGCATCGCCGGGGGGCGTTGAGATTTGAATGTAATAGCTGACGCCGGTTGAAAGTCCCTTGAAGCTGTACAGGCCGAGCGAGTCGGAAACGGTCGTGGCCACTTGCACGCCGCTGCCCGGAGTTCCCTGGTACAGCGTGACAGGAACTCCCGGCAAGCCGGGTTCGCCGGCTTGCCGGACGCCGTCCAGATTCTGATCGTTCCAGATTGCGCCGGCGATCGCTTGGGGCGGATAGTTCAAGCCCCAGAGAAAACCGTCCCAAAGCCCGTTCGCCGTGACGTTATCGACTCCCGTTCCGGGGTCGAAATCGATCGTGTTCGAGAATGAACCAGCGACGTAAATGTTTCCGGCGGCCGTCGCGGCGACTCCCCAGCCGAAATCGCTGCCGTTCTCTCCGGCGATGTCGACTCCGGCGAAGTTTCCCTGCCGGTCGAGGATCGAAACGTAGGCGTCGACGCCGCCTGCACTCAGGTGATTGGCGACGCCCGGCCCGGGATCGAAATCGGCGATGCCTTGAAAATTGCCAGTGGTGTAAACGTTCCCTTGGCCGTCAACCGCAATGCCGCTGGCGGCAAGGCCGCCGAAAGGATTCGATCCCGAGACATTGTGCAGGACGTCGGCCCACGTGAAACCGCCGCTCGAGTCGAGCTTGAGCACGTAGGCGTCGGGGAAGACGAAATCGGAGGTGACGACATCGCTTCCGCCGCTCGGATTGAGGTTGACCGTGCCGCCGAAGATGCCCGTGGCATAGACGTTGCCGGCGTCATCCACGGTAATCGCATCGCCTTCGCTCCGTCCGTCCAAGGCGGGCGGGTTCTCGCCATTAAGTTTTTCGGCCCAGAGATAGTTGCCGCCGCCATCGAGCTTGAGGATGTAAGCCGCGCCGAAGAAAGTCGTCAATTGATGCACGCCCGCACCCGTGGGGTCGAAATCGACCGTGCCGGAAAATTGCCCGGTGACATAAGCGTCGCCTTGCGAGTCGACGGCGATGCCGAACCCGTTGTCGCCGCCCGTGCCGCCGATCGCCTGGGCCCAAGTCAGGTCGCCGGTCGGTGCGAACTTGGCGACGAACGCGTCCGTTCCCCCCGCGCTTTGCAGGTTGACGGCGCTTGCGCCTTGGCCAAAGGCTGCCGTCGCGCTGAAATCGCCCGTCACGAAAGCATTACCCGCGGCGTCGACCGCGACGCCATAACCCGCGTCCGCGCCTGTGCCGCCGAACGACTCGGCCCAGAGGAAATTTCCGTTGGTATCCAGCTTGGCCAGGTAACCGTCGTTGCCGCCGGCCGAGACGAGCGAGGCGGCGCCGAATTTTGCGGGACTGCCCGCCGGATTGCTGAAGTTTCCCGTGATATATACGTTGCCGGCGTTATCGACGGCCATGCCTTCTTTTTGGTTGATTCCCGACGAGGCGGTATAGGGCGCGGCCCAGAGTTGCGTTCCGCTGGCGCTAAACTTGTAGACTGCGTCCGTTCCAAGCGTGTAAACGTTTCCCGACGAATCGGTCGCCACGGCGAAATCCTGGCCCCCCGTGGGGCCGGCGACCGCGAACGCCAAATTAGCTGACAGTAAGGTGCGGTCTTCAAGCATCTCGCACCCAAGCCCCCGAATTGTCTGCCAGGGTCGCCGAGCGGAGGCCCGGCTTTTTCGGGCTTGAGAATCGCGACGAAGTTCAGGCGAACCGCCACGGAGCGACCGATTCATAAGATGCCTTTCTGGTGTCTCGATGCGCCTTGTCCGCCAATTCCACAAGGCGATCGCATTGGCGCGAAACGAAATCATCAAACAGCGCGCCGCAGAACCAACCCGAGACGCGCACCGCTAACACGTCATCAAAGCCAAGGCGCAAAGAATGCCCGCTGCCCAGTTTGGCGCAGCGAGATCGCTGACCGCCGGCCCGCATTAATTGCCCACGCCCCCCCAAATCGAGTCGTATTGAACCCGACGAACCACGCGAAGTCAAGGAAATTTCTCGACCGCTGGCGGCTCGAGCGGATCCTTCCCTGGAGATGACGACCGAGCGCCCCCGATCGCAGTTGTTGTTCTCACCTCGCGCTCCGCGAGATTACAATGTGCTTGCCTTCGCGATTGCCTCGGATGATTCCCGCCTCCAAACAACAAACCACCGAATGCGGAAGTAGCATGCCTCGGATACGCGGCAAGATATCGAGACGCAGCTTTCTAGGGTTGGGCGTCGCCACCGGGTTGTCGGCCGCCACGGCGTTTGCCGGCCCGGGCGCCAACCGCGGACGCGCCAAACAGGTGCTCGTCGTCTTCGAACAGGGCGGCTTGTCTCACATGGATACGTGGGACCCGAAACCCGAGGCGATCGCCGAGCACCGCAGCCCGTTCAAGCCGATCGATACCAACGTGCCGGGCATTCAGTTCACCGAACTGCTCGCCAAGACGGCCAAGCATGCCGACAAGCTGGCCGTCGTGCGGTCGATGCACCATCGCATCAGCGTCAGCGGACATCCCGACGGCACGCAATATCTGCTGTCGGGCGTGCGGCCGGGCGGACCGATTTTGATGCCCGACGTCGGCAGCGTTGTGGCACAGTTAATTGGTTCGCCGTGTGGTTACCTGCCGCCTTACATCATGGCGCCAGGCAACGGCGAGCAATCGTACAACGCTTCGCAAGGCTTTTTGTCGCCAGGCTATAAAGTGTTCAAGACGACAGGCCGCGACCTGTCCGATCCTTCGTGGCGCGTGCCCGACCTGCGACTGCTCGACAGCATTGCGCCCGAGCGATTCCGCGATCGCCAAGATTTGCTCAGCCGCTTGAATCTCGGTCTGCTCAGCACATCGCCCGGCCAGCCGGCCGGCGGCATGGGCGAGTTTTACGCCAAGGCGTTCGATCTGCTCAGCAACCCGAAGACGCAGGCCGCGTTCGAACTGTCGCGCGAGCCTGATGCGGTTCGCGATCAGTACGGGCGAGGTCATCGCGGCCAGTGTTACTTGCTCGGTCGGCGGTTGATCGAACAAGGCGTACGGTTCGTGGTGCTCGACGTGCGCGAACCGGAGACGAAAGCCACGCCCGGCGGCTTCAATATGAACTGGGACCACCACGACTTTATCTATGCCAGCGGATCTTGCGGCACGATTCGCGACAAGGCCGGCGGCGAGGGACGCTATGGCATCTCTCACTGGTGCATGATGGGCAGCACCGACCAGGCGTTCGCCGCGCTCATGGGCGATTTGCACGAGCGGGGCTTGCTCGACGATACGCTCGTCTGCTTCGTTACCGAGTTCGGCCGCACGCCGAAACTCAACAAGTTCCAAGGCCGCGATCATTGGACGAACGCTTATTCGATCGCGTTGGCCGGCGCGGGCGTGCGCGGCGGGCAGGTGATCGGCCGCACCGACCGCGACGGCGGCTTCGTGCAAGACCAGCCTTACACGCCCGATGATATCGCAGCGACCGTTTACGAGTTTCTCGGCATCGAT
>DASZUP010000630.1:0-1698 GCA_035547635.1 Pirellulales bacterium | reverse complement strand
GCCGCCAGAACCGCCAGTGATCTGCCTGCGAAGCATGCCGGCGCCAGGCGGCGCCGAGCATGACCAGGCTGCTGCGAGATAGGCGCCAGCCGAGCGGACCTGAAAGCCGCGCGCCGGCCAGATCGATCAAATGCAACTCCGGCAGCCGATCGTCGTCGGCAGCGGCATGGCACGTGTCGAGCCGGAGCAGCACGTTGCTGGTGTGCAGGTCGTCATGGAACACCCCGGCCCGGTGCGATGCCGCGCACAACCGGGCCAGTGACTTGGTCAGCTTCCGCCGCATCGCCGCCTGACCGGCGGGCGGCAACTGCGGCAACCGCTCGCAAAGGTATTCTTCCAGCGAGCACGCCTCCGGTATGGCCTCGGTCACCAGGAAGTTTTCGCCGATCACTCCATGGCGCCAGCGCTCTCCGACGGCGACCGGCGTGACCGTCGGCACGCGGCGCCGCGACACCTCGACCGTCCGCTGGTACTCGCGCTGCGAGGCGCTGGCTCGCACCAGGTGGCGGCCGCTATCCCGCCAGTCGGGGCAGCGATATTGCTTGACGAAGAACGCCCGGTGGGCCAGGTCCACCCGATAGACGGTGCGGTGCGGGCCATGCTTGACGATCTTGGCGTGGCCTCGATCCAGCCATTCGGCCAGCCGCAAGCCTTGCGGCCCGAGCAACAGTTCCTGCCAGTCGGCCAGCACGTGCCAGCGGAACTCGCCGATCGCCAACGGCTGCGCCGCATCCGTGCGCTCGCCCTGCTCGAGTTCGTCCTGTTCAACGCTCAATGCGGCCGGATCCTTCCGTGGATTGATTGCCATCCGTCGCCGTGCGGATCTATACTGCCCGCCGGCGCCACGATGGAGGATTGTGGCCGCTCGCCGCTTGCCAGAGCAAGATCAAAACACCCCCTCTTCGGGGCTGTATCCAAGCTCGTCGCCTTTTTTCAAGTCGGCTTCCGCTTCGGACTTGTGACCTAGCTTGTCGTGCGCCTGGCCGCGGTGGTGATATAGCACTGCCAATTCCTGGTCGAACTGCCGCTGGTAGTAATCGCGCACCTTTTGGTTGACCGAAAATCGATCGAGCTGTCGGAAGACGTCGTCACGGTCCTTCTCGGCGATCCTGATCGCCAGATCGAGATCAGCCAGGGCCTTCTCGGGGCGGCCAAGTAAAAGGTGCAGATAGCCGCGCGTATCGAGGAAGGCGGCATTCTGAGCCTCAGGGTCATCCGTCGGGCCGCGAATGTCGGAATAGGCGGACATCGCCTCTTCAATATCCTGGAACGCTTCTTCCAGTTCGATCCCGGCAATGGCGCGTGCATAAGCCCGATTGTTTCGCGGCAGCGGCGCACGCTCGGAACTCAACTTGATGGCCTGGGTCAGGTCGTCAATCGCTTCGCGGTGCCGATGCAGACGCTGGTAGACGATGCTTCGGTCCATATACGCCTGGGCATAGCGCGGCCGCAATTCGACCAGGCGGTTGTAATCTGCCAGGCTTCCCTGGATATCCTTGAGTTTCAGTTTGACTTTAGCCCGCAGTTCGATGACCGGCGGATCGTCCGGCTTCCAGCGGGTTGCTCGCTCCAAGTCCGCTAGAGCGCCGGGGAGGTCGTCAAGGATCTCTTTTTTCCTGGCTCGATGGACGAGAAAATCGGCCATCCACTCCTTGGTTTTATCCCAGCCCCCCTTTTCCAGGAAGGCGCTGCCCAGCA
>DASZUP010000629.1:0-7621 GCA_035547635.1 Pirellulales bacterium | reverse complement strand
GTGGCTTTGGGGGGCGGCGTTCCACGATTCCAGCCACCAGTCCGGCAACCCGCGTTGCGCTGCGATGCACAACGCGCCGGTCGTCGGATCGAGCAGTTGGATGGCGCCGAAATCTGCTCCGGCCAGCTCGATGGCAGCGTCGACGATCTCACCGAGTAGTTGCCCCAGTCCGCCTGCTCCGCCGGTAACTCGGTCGCTGTTCACCGGTCAGCCTCAATCACCCGTGGTACGATGCATTCCCGGCTTGCCTGTTGTCTTAGGAACGGCGTTACGTGCGGAACGAAATCAGCTCAGCTTCGTTAGCGGCGTCGCTCATCGTGGCGACGTTGAGCTGCGAATTGACAACATACCGCGCCGCCGGCTTCGATGCGACCGGGTGTTCCTTGCAGTCGTTTAATGTTGGCGCGGAGTTGTTGCAGAGCCGCTTGATAGAACGCATCACGATATCTATGCATGATATCGACTTTTGCGGCGCGACGCTCTGCGCTGGAGCATCACGCGGAGCGATGCTTGGGCGTGCGATGAGCGCCGAACGCGTCGTTCCGGCCGATAACTCTCAAATCCGTCCCCGCGCACAAGCTGGCCGCATGCCATTCTCGCTCCGGAAAACGGACGGAACGACATGTCGCCGCGCCTGCCGTACGCCATGTAAGGCCGGCGAACGCTTACCCGCGGTCCTGAACGGCTTGTGCGGCCCTGATCTGCTGCAACGCCGCGTTGGGCGACTACGGATTCGTGGCGTCTCGCTTCGCTTGCGTGCGACGAGTGCTCGCGCTCACGTGGCCATTGGCGCGCGTCGTCTTGCCGGATTGCTTGACGCGAGCCTTAAGCACGCGCGCCTTTTCCTCCGGGAGCTTGCTCGTGGGACGTTTTGCCTGCCTGGTCGCCTTCTTGTTTACCATGTTGTGCTCGCGGTAATGGGATTGTCCTGATCAACAGCGGATGGGCGCGGTCAAGCTCTCATCCGGAACGATCTTGTGGATTCTGTAAATCACCTACGTTCGCAGTCCGCTGGCCGACGGTCCTCCTGTTTTCGAATCGAGCTTGCCGAACATCGAATTCAGCAGGCGGTACATTTTTTCGACCGCTCCCTTGACGGCTTCCTCCAGCGTCGATGCTTGTCCGCTGACGACGACCGGCTCTCGTCCTGCGGGCCGGATTTCGAGACTACAGCTCCGAGAGCCGCCGGGCGGAGCCCCTGCCACATGCTTCAAGTGCGCCTCCGCGCGAGTCAGTCGATCCTGGAAACGCTCAAGGCCCGACTCGATCTCGGCTGCAACCTCTTTCAGGACCGTTTCAGTAATTGGCGCATCGGAACTGACTTCGATTTTCATGACGCGTCTCGCAAAAAGGTACATTGTTCGAACCTTGTCAAACGACGCGGCTACTGCCTGACGGAAGAATTCGCGCCTTTCCGCCGTCGAGCCTGCCGTATAATCAATTGTAGCAGCGCCCGTGAACGTGACGACGAAGCGCCGAATGGCGCGCGGGGCAATTCCCGCGGGGCGGGGCGCTGTTTCTCGGCCGCCGTCGCTTATGCAGGCGCCGGCAGGTACTTTTCCATCAACGTTTCGGCTGCCCGACGGGCGGCGGCGCAGGCGTCGTACGCGGGGGCGAGTTGGCGCGTGATCAGTACGCCCTCGATAATCAGGTCGACCTGCTGGGCCAGGGCCGCCGGATCCGAGGCGCCGGCGCGCTCGGCCAGGGCGACCAGCAGCGCCACCCCGTCGGCCTTCGCCTTGCGCGCCGACTGATAGGCCGGGTGGTGCGGCTGCGGGAACTCGATCGCCGCGTTGATGAAGATGCAGCCGTGATATTCCGGGTCATGGGTCACGTCGCGAATGACGTCGAACATCGCCAGCATCTGGCCGCGGGCGTCGGGGCCGGCGGCGCGCTCGATGCGGTTGAGCAGTTCGGAGCTCCACCAGCGGTGATGCTCGTCAATCACCGCCACGATCAGGTCGTCCTTGCTGGCGAAATGGTTGTAAAACGTCTGCTTTGAGCAGCCCGCTTCGTTCAGCAGTTGATCGAGGCCGACCGCGAGAAAACCCTCGCGATAGAACAGCTCGTGTCCCGCCTGGATGAGTTTTTCGCGAGTCGTCGAGGCTGGCATGGCTACATCCCCTCTGGATCGGCCGCTGCGCGTGGCCGGATTGACGAGCAGCCGCCTTGACTACAAGTCAATCAAACTAGACCCCAAGTAAATTGTCGGCCCTGGCGAGGGAAGATAACTTGACCGCTTCGCTCCCGGCAGCGGAGCGAGGAGGCTCTGCAGGCCGCCGGTCCATCTTATCGCAACCGCCCGTCAACCACCAGGAGATCGCTATGTCCGCGCCCACCTCAACTTCCGTCGCGCCCGCAGCCGCAGCCAGCTACGACGACGCCCGGCACGACGCCTTTGGAGAACGCGTGCTCGGCATGCTCAACCACGCCTCGCTCGCCTTCATGTTCAGCATTGGCCATCGCACGGGCCTGTTCGACGCCTTGCGACGGCTGAACCGCTCGGCCACGGCGCATGAAATCGCCGACGAAGCGGGGCTCGACGAGCGCTACGTGCGCGAATGGCTGGGGGCGCTGGTCGCCGGTCGCGTCATCGACTATGAACCCGGCATTCGCGCCTACCGTCTGCCTCCGGAACACGCCGCCTGGTTGACGCGAGAGGCGACGCCCAACAACCTGGCGGGCCTGATGCAGTTCATGGCCATGTTCGGCAAGATCGAGGACCAGGTGCTGGAATGCTTCTATCAGGGCGGCGGGGTGCCGTACGAGAAGTTCGAGCGCTTCCACGAACTGATGGCCGAAGAGTCGTTTCAAACGGTTGTGTCGGCGCTTGACGAGCACATCTTGCCGCTGGTCGACGGACTGGTCCCGGCGCTCGAATGCGGCGTCGAGGCGGCCGACGTTGGCTGCGGCCGCGGCATGGCGCTGATGCACCTGGCCCGTCGCTTTCCCAATTCACGCCTGACGGGCTACGACTTCGCGCCGGATGCCATCGAGTGGGCCAACGCCGAGGCCGCGCGGCGCGGGCTGACGAACGTCCGTTTCGAAGTCCGCGATGCAGCGAAGCTTGACGACGCGGGCCGCTTCGACGTCATCTTCACTTTCGACGCAATTCACGACCAGGTCGACCCGCACGCGATGCTGGCCGGCATCCACCGGGCGCTGACCGACGACGGGTTGCTGCTCGCGCAGGATATCCGCTCATCCAGTCACGTCGAGAAGAACGTCGAGCATCCGGCCGGGGCGTTTCTCTATACCATTTCGACGCTGCACTGCATGACCGTCTCGCTGGCCAGCGGCGGCTGCGGGCTGGGGACGTGCTGGGGCGAAGAGTTGGCGCAGAAAATGTTCGCCGAGGCCGGTTTTGCCCGCGTCGATGTCCGCACGCTCGATCATGACATGATGAATAACTACTATGTTTGCCGAAAACGCTGACCCCTGGAGCCGCTGCGCGGACTCGCGGTCCAGACGCCAGGCCGCGAGAGACTTGGAGCCGCTGCGGCGCCGATTCACTGTTCTGTCGGATCGATCTGGTCGGGATCGGTCTGGTCGCCGTCGCGAGTCAGTTTGAAGGATTCGAACTCGACGGTAAATGCATCGTCGGAAGTGTTGAGGGCCGCAATGCCGACGGATACCTCGTCGGCAAATTCAACTTCGAATTCCTTGGCGACGGTCCAGTCCTGGCCGTCATGGCTGAACGAGGCGATGATCCGGTTTCCCTGCCGCTGGAGCTTCAGCCAGGTGGAGCGGCCTTGGAAGAATTCATGCGCCGGTTTCGGTTGAGAGTTGACGCCGGCATACTGGCCGCTGCGCCAGTGTTCAATAAGGGGCGGGTAACAGAAAAGCTGATCGGCAATCCAATAGGCGTTCCTCTCCAGGCGGAGGAAGTTGTCCTGGTTTTCCCAGACGAGAAGTCCGGCGCCGATGAACGGCCGCCCTTGTCCCGTTGACGTAACGCCGGGCGTGAAATCGCTGGTCACTTTGACCTGGGCCGTGAAGTCGCCGGCAACTTTTTTGAGCAAACGCGGAGCATTCATTCCGCGCCGCGGGCTGAGGTCGTGGTTCGTGGCGGGGACAGTCAGGGTAATCGTCGAAACGAATTGACAATCTCCGTCGGGATCGGCGATCTGATCCCATCCCGCAGGCGCCGGCGTCGGCTTCTCTTCCGCCGCCAGCGGGCGGTTGACGCAATGCACCGCCAACAGTGCAACGACGGACCACGCGAGCTTCTTGTCGGCAATCATGGAAATCTCGATGTTGAAAGGCGAGGATGTTAGAAACCGCCATGCCCTCATTAGGGCTCCGGCACAATGGCGCCGCGAACGGCCCGTCTACCCGCGCCGATGATTAGAGTGGCGCACGTTCGGTGGTTCAAGTTTTTGTGCGAGCGATTCGGGCTCAAGCGTTTTGCAAGCCGGTCGTCTGCCGACGCATGCCAAGCCAACCGGCGGGTATCTTCGAAACCAGGTGCGCGTCGGGCGGGCGCGCGCCGAGACAGCACGAAAACGATCCCAGGGGGATTGGGGGCGCCGCTCCGCGCCCAAGATAGCCATCATCGAGAGGAAAAGTTCGGCAGGCCGGCCAGCAGCGAAGGTCGCGTCCAAGCGGGCCAAGGTCGCGCGGAAAAGTTGGGCGTCTTGGCTGTCTTGGCGATGCGCGTCGCTGGGCTCTCCGCTGAGCTTGTCTCCGCGGGAAGCACGATCGGTCAGCTTAGCTTGGCGTTCCGACTGAAATATCGATTGGACGATCTCTAATAAGGGGGGGCGGGGTGTCGCAGCCGTATTGCGGAGACCGCAGGTCGCAACGTAGAAGCGGGACGAGTCGGCGCGCTGCGCCCAAGATGGCCAACTTCGTGTGGGAAAGTTGGGCGCCTTTGTCAGCTCGCCGTTATCCCCCGGCCCTCTTCCGGCGGTCTCAGGCGGACTGCGAACGAAGGTGGTCAGTTCGCTCTGGGCATCTTCGGGGAAAGTTGGGCGCGGCGGATAGGAGGCGTAGCAGCCCGATTGACCATTTGGCGCCCGATAGACCATGCCCCCTTGAAGTAGCAAAGGATGATAAAGACGGGGGGCGGAGAACCGTCAACGGCGTCATGCGGGACGGGAGCCGCCGCTGCCGCATTGCTCCAAATTCCTTGCGGGGCCAATGGTTGCTGGTTGCCGTCGGCGCGTAAGGCATGAAAGCGAGGTTTTGCGGCGAGTTGGCCGGATGGCGCGCCGATGATAAGAAATGCGGGTTTTGGCGGCTGTTTTGCTCGTTACCGGCCTAGCATCAATTGGTTGGCGAGGCTAAACTGCCGCACGGCTTGCCTTTATCGCAGCCCTTGGCGTTTTCGGCTTGAGCGGAGCGGCCTGTCAAACTCCGGCGCGGCCGTTGGACGCGCGGGTTGGCGCCGGGACGCCCCGCAACTTTCCTAATTCCCAATCTGGTTCCCGCTCCCGCGGGATAAGGAGAAGACGACGTGTTCTATTCCCCCGTTCGAGTACTGCTGGCGGCAGTGTGGGTTGGCGTCGCGTTGGGTTCGGCGGTTCTGGCCGCCCCGCCGTGCGATCGCCTGTTGCCCGCGTCGACGATGGGATATGTCTCGATTCCGAGCGTGCAGACGCTGATCGACAGCTTCAATGAAACGCAACTGGGGCGCTTGCTGGAAGACCCGGTGATGAAGCCGTTCAGCGAGGATATTCGCCGCCAGGTCAAAGAGAAATGGACGCAGTCGCACTCCAAGCTGGGCTTGTCGATCGAAGACGTCGAGGGAATTGCGACTGGAGAGCTCTGCCTGGCGGTGGTCGCTGAATCGGACGCCAAGGCCTCGCTGGCCGTGCTTGCCGACGTGACGGGCCAGGAGCAGAAGGCCGAACAGACGCTGGATAAGATCTACGCTGAGTTGCAACAACAAGGCGCTCGCCGCACTTCACGGCAAGTCGGCGACACGAAGCTGACCGTGCTGGAAACGCCCCCCCGAGGAGAGCAGACGGAGGCCAATCGGGCGGTCTACTTCCTCAAAGACGGTCTGTTTGGCGCTTCCGACCGCGAGTCGGTGGCCATCGAAATCGTCGAGCGCCTGGCCGGCGGCAAGGGTAAGTCGCTCGCCTCGCGCGAAGCCTATCAACAGGTGATCGAGCGTTGCCAGTCGGACCAGACCACAAAAGACCAACCGCACGTGCGCTGGTTCGTAGATCCGATCGGATTTGCCGATGCCATGCGGACGTGGCAGGATCATCGCCGTCTGGGGGGCGCTGATTACCTGGAGGTAGCCAAGAAGCAAGGCTTCCGTGCGATCCAGGGCATCGGCGGCTTTGTGAATTTCTCCGCCGGAAAGTACGGCGTGCTGCACCGCACCGCGGCCTTCGCACCGCCGCCGTATGAACTGGCCATGCGGATGGTCGTCTTCCCCAACGGCGGCAAATTTGAACCACAAAAGTGGGTGACCAGCGATCTGGCCACCTATACTTCGTTCCGCTGCGATCTGCTCAATGCCTTCGACCGCTTCGACACGTTGTTCGACGAAATCTATGGGCAGGAAGGGGTCTGGCAGGACACGCTCGACAGCGTCAAGCTCGATCCCAACGGTCCGCAAATCGACCTGCGCGACGACCTGGTGAAGCACCTGGGCCAGCGGACCACGATCGTCACGGATTTCACGCTGCCCATTACGCCGACCAGCCAGCGCAAGCTGCTGGCGATCGAAGCCAAGAATCCGAAAGCACTGGCCGACGCGGTGGCGGCTTCGATGAAGGGCGATGACCGCGTCAAGAAGCGAACGATCGGCGAACATACGGTGTGGGAATTGCTCGCCGAGGAAGAGCCGGACCTGCAGCTCAACGTGCAAGGACCGGGCGCCTTCCCGAACCGGCCGGCGCGAGGCGGCGGAAACGGCGACGTGCCGAACTCGGCCGTGGCCGTAGCTCACGGCCACCTGTTTGTCTCGTCGCACGTGGCGCTGTTGGAAAAGATTCTGTTGCCTCAAAAGACGCAGCAGCCGCTGGCCGCTTTGAGCGACTATCAACGCGTTCAGGCCGAAATGCAACGACTCGGCGCCGCCGAGATTTGCGCCCAGGGCTTCGCCAAGACTGAGCAACAGCACCGCGCCACCTACGAACTGTTCCGCCAGGGCCGGCTGCCCGAGGCCGATACCTTCTTCGCCAAATTCCTCAACCTGCTGTTGGGCGAAGAAAAGGAAGGCGTGACTCGCAAGCCGCGTCTCGACGGCGACAAGCTGCCCGACTTCAATAAAGTGCAGCACTATCTTGGGCCGGCCGGCAGCTTTGTCACCAGCGAACCCAACGGCTGGTACGTGGTAGGGTTCACCATCAACGAGCAGACGCCGCTGGCCAATAGCCTTTCGCCGGCCAAGACGACGAAGAAGTAAACCGCCGCTCGCTCGGCGGGAGAGTGCGTAGCGGAATCTGTGAAGATTCCGGGGAGCGTGCTCGCCGCCCGCAGGCGAGTCGGCGTTTGAGAATCTGTGTAAGACGCTCGGAAGTCTCACGACTTCCGCTACAGCGCCCGTAGACCGCCGCTTGGCTGGCGGGGAGAGTTGCCCGGTGATTCTGCGAGTCGCCAACGGCGCCGGTTTCCTGGGAGACAACCTCGACGCGCCGCGCCGGCTGGTCGAGTCGGCCGA